>NZ_JBNAZM010000033.1:0-54396 GCF_051195215.1 Arhodomonas sp. AD133
TATACGACCGCAACCGATGCTCTATTGCCCTCGATCAGCACGTCCGTCTCTGCCTACTTGCGGGAGGAGTCCATATACGCATTGTTAGGCCAGACGCTCATCCGGCCGTTTCCTGCGCACCAAACCGTTCGTCCCACGCTCCTCCAAGACCCTGCAGCCGTCCTTTGAGCGTGTTGCAATACTCGCGAAGGTCCTTGAACTTGCTCGTCGGCGGATTCTGCGATGCCCAATAGACGATGTTGAAGGAGAGCCTTGCGATCTCCCTCGCATTGTAGTGCCGAAACAGTACAAATCTTCTGTCTGTCGCCTTGTTCAACGTCTCATGTACGGCTGGCTGCAGTGTAGTTGATGAGGGGTGAGTAGCCTGATCTCGCCACGTAAAATTCTGTCGTAACGCCTGTCGAATGTAGGCGGCCCGCCGATTAGACATCGGGAACGCTAGCCGCAAGACTTCGGAAATCTGTCTATATCGAGCTGTTCCGTTTTGCTTCCAAGCCGCCTTGGTCTTCTCCGGTATTGAGATAAGCTCCTTCACGTTGGCATGAAAAGCATCAACAGCGGTGCAGCTGCAAGAAATGGCCTGCATCCCGGCTTTCATCTCGCTAACTAGTGACTGTCCGATCTCTTCGTTCCTTCCGTCATCCACCGCTTTCGCGAGCTCAAGGCTTGCTATCTGCGATGTGCAGGCGTGCTCGAACGCAATTTCCAGCCAGACAGGGGTCTGATCCAAACCTGTTTGGAGCTCAAGTGGACCGCTGACTAATCGGCCTTCATGGTCGAAGCTCAAGGTCAGCGATGGAATCCTGATCTTCATTCCTTCGACGATAAAGACCCCGGGCTCCGGAGTTCTGTCCTCGTCCATTCTCCCGCCACTCCCCGCCTAACACGCACTCTGCATCTAGCACCAAGGTCTTCTACAGCTAATGTGTAAGGCAACTGCGCGGGCACTTGCTCCCCCTCGAACCACTGCCGACAAGGTGCCTCTTCACACCATTTCTGCTAACGATTGCACATTTTTGACCTCAAGATCGAGGGTCCAAACAACCACCCGTCGCAACGACTGACCGCTGTATGACGTGCGGCTCTGGGAAATGGTCCGATTCGGATTGAAGGTTCGGGATTCGGTTGCGCGCGCGATCGCGCGACACATGGGCTCTGACAGGGCCGAAGGCTCATTATTTTGTCGTCGGCGGGCATCCAACAGAAGGTCGGCCGCACTTGGCGGCCGACCGAACGAAGCTACTCGACCGTGCTCAGTTGGTCACGGTTCAGGCGTAGCTCCGACGCCGCCGCAAGGCAGCCGCGGCGAGCAGCAACAGACCGCCAAACCAGGACACGGCACCGCCGCCGCCGTCATCGTCGTCGTCCGAGTCCTCCCCGCCGTCGCCGGTGAGGCTGACGTCGAGCCAGACCAGGCGGTGGTCGGAGCTGGCTTCGGTGTCGCCGCCGGCGAGGCGGCGCAGGGGGTCCTGCGGGCCGGGCCAGAAGACGCCGGCCTGTTCGGCGTCCAGGCCGGCTTTCGACGGCAGGACGTAGTCCAGGCGGAGGCCGCCGGAGCCCGGGAGGGTGTCGGCTGCCGCGTGGGGGTCGCCGGGGTTCAGGGCCTGAGCGCCGAGGCTGGTCGGCACGATGTCGGCGTTCACGGCGGGGTTGTCGAGTAGCTGGGTGATGGCGCCTTCGACGCCGTCGCCCTTGTTGGGGTCGGCGTTGAGGTCGCCGAGGATGACGAAGCGGCTGTCGCTCTCCAAGCCGCCGGTGACGCCGGCGTCGTCGACGATGTAGTCGCCGGCCTGGGCGTCCACGTAGTCCGCCCAGAAGCGGATTTCGTCGTGGTTGCGGTGGCCGTTGCGGTCCTCCTCGCCATCGAACACCGGCGGTGTCGGGTGGCTGGCGAGCAGGTGGACGCGTTCGCCGTCCACGATGACGGGGACGTCCCAGTGGCTCTTGGAGGACAGCGGCAGCGCTGCGAGCTCTTCCGGCGAGTACCAGCTATCGGTGCGGCCGTTGCCGTCGGCGTCCTGCGGGTCCGCCGGCAGCATGGCGTCGGGCATGTCCTTCCAGAGGAAGTCGCGGAAGGTGCGCACCCCGTCGCGGTCGATGGGGAGTCGGGAAAGCACGGCCATGCCGTATTGACCGGCGAAGGTTCCGTAGCCCAGGGCGTCGTCCGGGCCACCGACACTGCCGTCGTTGTTGAGGTCGTGGCCGGACACCACGCCGGTGTTCACCGGGGCGACGAAGCGGTGATCATAGCGGATGGCCTCGGCACCGTTCTGGCCGACGCCCAGGTAGTGGTTCTGCAGCGCGGCGACGGCGGCGCCGCCGGCCTCGTAGTCGAGCTCGTTCAACAGGATTACGTCCGGGCGTACGCGCTGGATGATCTCGGCGATACGCCGGATCTGGGGGTCGTCGCCGCTTTCGAGGCGCGCGAGGACGGCGCCGGGTTCATCGCCGTAAAGGGCGACGTTGAACGTGGCGACGCGCAGCTCCCCCGCCGCCTCGGGGATGGGTTCGGGGCGGGCTTCGTCCACCGGCACCGCCTGGCTCGCGGTTGCCGACTCCCCGGCGGCGTCGGTGGCGGTGAGCGTCGCCGTGAAGCGCCCGGGCAGCTGGTAGGTATGCGCCACCTCGGCCCCGGTGGCGGTGGTGCCATCACCGAGCTGCCACGTATAGCTGACCTCGCCCTCGGCATTGCGGGCGACGGCCTTCAGGCTGACCGTCTCCCCCACCAGGGCATTGTCGAAACCACCGGTGGTCTCCGTGGCGATCTCCGCCTCCAGCGCCGGGGCGTCGTCGGTGACGCGTACGTCGTGCACCTGCCAGAGCGCACCGTCGCCGGCCCCGGTGCCGGTGGAGCGATAGCGGAATGCGACGACCACCTCGCCGCCGAGGTAGTCGCTCAGCTCCACGGCGCCGGAGTCGGTGAGCGCGTAGTTGCCCGGCGAGAGATCGTAATCGGTCAGCGTCTGCCACTGATCCGGGTTCACGGCGCCGCCGCTGTACGCGTCAGTGGCGAGCACGTCCAGGGAGCCGCCGCCGAAGTTCATCTTGGTGCGGAAGTGGAGGTAGGCGCGCTCGGCCTCGGCGAGATCGATGGCCGGCGTGATCAGGTAGTCGTCGCTCGCCGTGTCGGCGCCGTAGCCGTTGATCTCGGCGTAGCGTTCACTGGCATAGCCGTCGGCTGCCCAGTCCGCGTTGGAGGCGGCGCTGTGGGTGCGCATGGTGCCCAGGGTGGGCGAGCCGTCGGCGGCGAAATCCTCGTGGAACAGGTCGCTCGCGGCCACGGGGGTGGCGGCAAGCATCAGCGTCGCGCTGAGAAGCGACGCCCGGGCAAAACGGTTTGTCATGATCGCGATCCTTGGACGACTGCGAACGGGATCGCACAGTCTCCGGCGGCCGGATCACGACACGATAACGGGATCGTGACCGCGCGATGACAGGCGCGCGGTCACGGCATGCGCTCTTGCCTCAGCGGCGGTCGCCGGTGGCTTCCTCCGCCATCTGCTCGAAGCTGGTGTGACGGACGTCCTTGCCGCGCACGAAGTACACCACGTACTCGCAGATGTTGCGCGACCGGTCGCCGATGCGCTCCAGCGCCCGCGCTGACCACATGATGTCCATGACCGGCGGCACCGCCTTGGGGTGCTCTTCCATGTACTTCATGAGGTGGCGGATGATGCTGTCGTACTGGGCGTCGGCCTTGATGTCCTCCTGGGCGACGCGCACCGCCTGCTCGGCATCCATGCGGGCGAACGCGTCCAGCGCGCCCCGCAGCATGCGCTTGATGTGCTCGCCCAGGGCCTCGATCTCGCCCATGGGGCTGCGCTGGCGGTCGTCCTCGAGCAGATGCAGTGCCATGCGACCGATGCGCTCGGCCTCGTCACCGATGCGTTCCAGGTCGGTGATGGTCTTGATGACCGCGAGCACCAGCCGCAGGTCGCTCGCCGTGGGCTGGCGGCGGGCGAGCACGTGAGTGCAGGCCTCGTCGAGCTCCACTTCGATGGCGTTGACCTTGTAATCGCTGGTGACCACGTGCTCGCCGCGCTTGGTATCGCCTTCCACCAGGGCCACCAGCCCGTCGGCGAGCTGCTGTTCCACCAGCCCGCCCATGGCCATGACGCGGTTGAGGATCTGCTCGAGCTCCTCGTTGTATTGCTGTGAGATGTGCTGCGAGAAGCTTTTCTTGTCCACCATGATGCCTCTCCCGCCCGGGCCGCTCAGCCGTAGCGTCCGGTGATGTAGTCCTCGGTCTTCTGCTCACGCGGGTTGGTGAACAGCGTGTCGGTGTCATTGAACTCCACCAGGCGACCCATGTGGAAGAACGCGGTGTAGCCGGCCACCCGCGCCGCCTGCTGTAGATTATGGGTCACGATGACGATGGTGAAGTTGTCCTTGAGCTCGTCGATGAGCTCCTCGATCGTGGCGGTCGCCAACGGATCGAGCGCCGAGGCCGGCTCGTCCATGAGAATCACTTCCGGGCTCACCGCGATGGCGCGCGCAATGCAAAGCCGCTGCTGCTGGCCGCCGGAGAGCGCGGTGCCCGGGGTCTGAAGGCGGTCGGCCACCTCGTTCCACAGGCCCGCACGCCGGAGGCTGCTCTCCACCAGGTCGTCCAGCTCGGAGCGGCTGGTGGCGATGCCGTGCAGACGCGGCGCGTAGGCGATGTTCTCGTAGATGCTCTTGGGGAACGGGTTCGGCTTCTGGAAGACCATGCCCACGTGGGAGCGCAGTTGCACCACGTCCACGGAAGGGTCGTAGATGTCCTCGCCGTCGAGCTCCACCGCGCCTTCGATGCGCACGTTGGGCACCAGGTCGTTCATGCGGTTGAGGCAGCGCAGGAAGGAGGACTTGCCACAGCCCGAGGGGCCGATGAGGGCGGTGACCTGGCGGTCGTGGACGTTGACGTTCACGTCGAACAGCGCCTGGGTGTCGCCGTACCAGAGGCGAAGATTGCGCACGTCGACCTTGACCGGGTGCTCGGGGTGATTGCCCCCGCGGGTGCTCTCACGGACGGGACTGTTGGCCATCTCGGAGCGGTGTTCAGCTGTATCTGCAGAGTACATAGTCTAACGGCCTCTGGCTACCAACGGCGTTCGAAGCGGCGGCGCAGCAACACGGCGGTTGCGTTCATGGTGAGCAGCACGGCCAGCAATACGATGATGCCGGCGGCCGTCTTCTCCACGTAGGCGCGCTCGGGCATGCCCGCCCAGGTGAAGACCTGGGCCGGCAGCACCGTTGCCGCCTGGGTGATGGACGTTGGCGCGTCCGGAATGTAAGCGATCATGCCGACGATGATCAGCGGCGCCGTCTCGCCGATCGCCTGGGCGAGCCCGATAATGGTCCCGGTGAGAATGCCCGGCAGCGACAACGGCAACACGTGATCGCGGACCACCTGCCAGCGGGTGCACCCCATCGCCAACGCGCCCAGGCGGATGGGATCGGGCACGGCGCGCAGCGCCGCCCGCGTGCTGATGATGATGATCGGCAGCGTCATCAACCCGATGGTCAGGCCGCCGGCGAGCGCCGACGATCGCGGCACGTGAAAGAAGTTGATGAACACCGCCAGGCCCAGCAGACCGAAGAGGATGGAAGGCACGGCCGCGAGGTTGTTGATGTTCACCTCGATGGTCTGGGTGAGGCGGTTGTCCGGCGCGAACTCCTCCAGGTACACCGCGGTCATCACCCCGATGGGGAAGGCGAACAGGAAGGTGAGCGCGAGCAGGTAGATCGAGCCCACGGCGGCGGACCAGATGCCGGCCATCTCCGGCAGCTTGGAGTCACCGTTGGTGAAGAACGCGGTGTTGAACTTGAACGCGATGCGCCCGTCTTCCTCGAGCTCGCGCACCGTGGCCACGACGTCGTCGTCCAGGTCGTGGCTGTTGCCCTTGCGGAACTGATCGATCTCCGCCTTGGCCGGCACCCAGCGCTCCTGTGTGGTGCCCAGCAACGACTCGTCCGCCTTGACTTCCTGGGGAATGGTGCGCAGCACCCCGCGGGAGACGATGGGCCGCAGCGGGTCGCTCACCGCCAGCGGCGGCAGCTCCACGGTCTCCTCGCTGTAGGTGATCCCGGCGAGCACCTGCGTATGGTAGAACGCGCTGTAACCCTGGCTGATGATGTCGGCGAAGAACGCCACCAGGAACGCCACGGACAGCGCGATACCGCCGGCGCACAGGAAACGGAAACGCCGCTCCGCGTTATAGCGGCGCCGGAGTTTCGGATTGTCTCTGGATCCCTTGAGCTTCATGCGGCACCACCGGTCAGTCGTACTGCTGCTTGAACCGCCGCACCATGACGGTGCTGACGATGTTCAACGAAAGCGTCACTATGAAGAGCACCAGCCCGAGGCCGAACGCGGCGAGCGTGGCGGGGCTGTCGAACTCCTGATCGCCGGTGAGCGCGTCGACGATCCGCACGGTCACCGTGGTCATGTCTTCCAGCGGATTGAGCGTGAGGTTCGGGCGCAGGCCCGCTGCCATCACGACGATCATGGTCTCGCCGAGCGCGCGCGAGACGCCGAGCAGCGTCGCCGAGACGATGCCGGGCGTGGCGGCGGGCAGCAGCACCTGCTTGATGGTCTCGCTCCTGGTCGTGCCCAGCGCGTAGGCGCCTTCGCGCAGGCTGTGGGGTATCGAATTGATGACGTCGTCGGAGAGCGAGGAGATGAACGGGATGATCATGATCCCCATGACCAGACCCGGCGAGAGAATGTTGTTGTAGGAGGCGTCCAGGCCGAAGAAGGCAGCCAGGTCGACGATCATCGGGCTCACGGTGATGGCGGCGAAGAAGCCGTAGACCACCGTGGGAATACCCGCGAGCACTTCGAGCACCGGCTTGGCCAGACCACGGACACGCCGGCTGGCGTACTCCGACATGAAGATCGCCGACAGCAGCCCTACCGGCAACGCCACGCCCATGGCGATGGCCGTGACCATGAAGGTGCCCGCGAACAGCGGCACCGAGCCGAACGTGTAAGTCGCCTCGCCGGCCTCGCCGGCACGCCCGGCGCCCACCAGGAAGGCCTTGTCCGGCGCCCATTCGGTACCGGTGACGAATTCCCAGATACTGACCACCTGGAAGAAGCGGATCGCCTCGAAGACGATGGACAGCACGATGGCGATGGTAGTCACGATGGAGACCAGCGCCGCCCCCAGCAGCAGCCAGCGGATGAGGCGGTCGAGGTGGTTGCGCGCGCGCAGTTCCGGCCGGATGGTGTGAAGCCCCGCCGCCAGGCCGCCGGCGGCCAGCACCAGTGACGCCACGAACGTCATCGTCACCGGCGGATCGGCGACACCGAGCAGAGCCGCGAACGTCGCCACCAGCGCCACCGCGATGGCGGGAATCGCCATCCACACCACCGCGTACCAGCCGTACTGCTGCGGGCGCGAATGCATGGGGGTGCCGGCATCCGCCGCCGTGGAGAACGCCCTGCGGCGGCCCATGGTGTAGGCGGCAAACCCCAGGGGAATCAGCCCGCCGAAGAAGATCAGGATGGCATCGCCCGTGTTCACAGGGTCCTCCGTCTTGCGAATCTGCAGTGCCGAACTCGATCGCGGGAAGCAAGCCTACGGCAACGAGGCAAGCGTGCAACCCCGCACCGATAATCGATCCCCGGACAATCAACGACCGGCCACCCGCGAAGGATGGCCGGTCTCGGGTGCCCGGCGGCCACTGACCGTGGCCCCGCCGGCACTTACTTCAGGTCGGAGCCCTGCAGCGGCTCGAGGTTGGCCACCTGCTCGCGGTAGCTCTCCTGCATGTCCGCCGGCAGCGGGATCAGGCCGAGATCCTTGAGGTAGCCGACGCGGCTGATCATCTTCTTGCTCATGAACAGGTCCGCGTACTCCTGCACACCCGGCACTTCGCCCACGTGGGCGTTCTTGATGTAGAAGTACAGGCTGCGGGAGACCGGGTAGTCACCCGAGGAGATCTTCTCGGGCTCGGGCTCGACGCCGTCGATGCTCGCGCCCTGGATCTTGTCGCCGTTCTCCTCGAGGAAGCTGTAGCCGAAGATGCCGAACGCGTCGGTGTTCTGGGCGAGCTTCTGCACGATGAGGTTGTCGTTCTCGCCGGAGGGGACGTAGACGCCGTCCTGACGGATGTTGGTGTACTCACCGTCGTAGCCGTCGATCTCCTCGGAAGCGGCCTCCATGACCAGCTCCTCGAAGGCGTCGCGGGTCCCGGAGGACGTCGGCGGGCCGTAGATCACGATCTCGCGATCGGGCAGGCTCGAATCGATCTCGCTCCAGTTCTTGTACGGGTTGTCCACGAGCTTGCCGTCCTGCGGCACCTTGGCGGCGACGGCCATATGGATCTGCTCGCGGGTGAGGTTCAGCGCCTCGTTCTCGCCGGCCTGGGCGAAGACGATGCCGTCATAGCCGATCACCGCCTCGGTGATCTCGGTGACACCGTTCTCCTGGCAGCGCTCGAACTCGCTGACCTTGATACGGCGCGACGCGTTGGTGATGTCCGGGGTGTTGGTGCCCGCGCCCTCGCAGAAGAGCTTCAGGCCACCGCCGGAACCGGTGGACTCGATCACCGGCGTGGGGAAATCGGTGGTGGCACCGAACTCCTCGACCACGTAGCTGGCGAAGGGATAGACCGTGCTCGAGCCGACGATGCGGATCTGATCACGCGCCTGCGCGCTGGTGACCACACCCATGCCGATGACCGCGGCGGTCGCGATAGCGGTCTTCTTCCAGGTCTGCATCAGGCAACTCCTCGTTTGCGTGTACTGCTCATTCCAGCCCCGTCGTCGGGGCCGTCACCCCCGGGCGAAATGATCATCGCCCGATAAGTCGCCGAGGATGCTAATGACAAGATGTGACAAGACGGTGACGGTCGATGACAACCCGATGTCCGGTAGGTGAAGCCGGCATGACTCCACGCGTGGCCGCCGTCAGCGCGCGGGTTCGTGGCTGGTCCGGCGCCGATAGGCCGGGAACACGCAGCAGAACGTGCTGCCCTCTTCCACCCGGCTGCGGATATCCAGCCGTGCGCCGTGACGCGAGAGCACGTGCTTGACGATGGCCAGCCCCAGGCCGGTGCCGCCGGCGCCGCTGCTGCGGCCCCCGTCGACACGGTAGAAGCGCTCGGTGAGCCGGGGGATATGATGCGCGGGTATGCCTCTGCCGGTGTCGGCCACGCACATCGAGGCCACGCCACCGGCCTCCTGCCAACGCACGTCGATATGCCCCCCCGGCGGGGTGTATTTCACCGCGTTGACGATAAGGTTGGAGAACGCGCTGCGCAGCTCGTTGTGATCGCCATCGACCACCAGCCCGGGGTCGGCCTCCAGCGTGATCGTATGCGTCTGATCGCCGAGCGCGCGCGCCTCCTCCACCAGGGTTTCCAGCATCTGCGCCACCGCCACTGATTCGTCCTCGCGCGGGCGCTCGCCGGTCTCCAGGCGGGAAAGCAGCAGCAGGTCGTCGATCAGCCGGCCCATGCGTTGCGTCTGCTGCTCGATGAGCGTGAGCGAGCGATTCACGTCCTCGGGCTCGCCGCCGTAGTCGGCGAGGGTCTCCGCGAGCCCCTGGATGACCGTTAGCGGGGTCCGCAACTCGTGGGTGATATTGGCGACGAAGTCCCTGCGCATGACCTCCAGGCGGTGCACGCGCGTGACGTCGCGGGCGAGCAGCAACCGCCGGCCTTCGCCATAGGGCACGATCCGGAACTCCAGCATCTGCGCTTCGTCCACCGGTGACGGCACCTTGAGTGCCTCACCGGGCTGGCCGCGGGCGAAGAACGCGCCGAAGTCCGGATGACGGATCAGGTTCGCGACGCGCTGGCCCTGATCGGCAGGCCATCGCAGCCCCAGGTAGTAGGCCGCCTGGGGGTTCCACCATTCCATGTCACCGCTGGCCCGCATCACCACGGCGGCATCCGGCATGGCGTCGCTGGAGGCCTTGAACCGGTGCAGCAGCGAGACCAGTCGCCGGCGCCGCCGGGCCTGGGCCCGCTGGCGGCGAACGAGCTGATCGGCGATGTCCTCCCACACGCCGGCAAGCGGGGGCGGGCGACGATGACGGCCGCGACGGACCCAGCGCTCCAGGCGGATTGCCTGGCGCGTCTGCCAGGCGACAGCAACCATCAGCGCCAGGCTCAACACCATCCACGGCGCCCCCACCAGCACGCCGACCAGCAGCGCTGCAACGAAGCCTGCCGCGGCGCGAAGCGCCGCGGCAGGCCAGGGGTTACGAGGCATCATGAGTCGGTCCGCGGCAGCGCCTCACCGCCGTGCAGAGAACCGGTATCCCGTGCCGCGCACGGTCTGAACCAGTTCGTCATGGCCGGTGGGCGCCAGGCCCTTGCGCAAGCGCCGCACGTGCACGTCCACCGTGCGCTCCTCGACGTAGACGTTCGTGCCCCAGACGTTGTCGAGCAGCTGCGTGCGCGTGAACACGCGCTCCTGGTGGGTCATGAAGAAGTGCAGCAACCGGAACTCCGTCGGGCCGAGATCGACGGTGCGCTCCCCGGCGTTCACGCGGTGGCTCACCGGGTCGAGGCACAGCCCCTCCACCTCGATGGGGTTTTCGCCGGCGGTGGGTAGCGTCCGGCGTAGCACCGCCTTGATGCGGGCGACCACCTCCCGGGGCGAGAACGGCTTGGTCACGTAATCGTCGGCGCCGGTGTCGAGGCCGCGCACGCGGTCTTCTTCCTCGCCGCGCGCGGTGAGCATGATGATGGGGATGTCCCGAAGGTCGGGATTGCGCTTGACCTCCCGGGCGAACTCGAGCCCGCTGCGACCGGGCAACATCCAGTCGAGCAGTATGAGGTCGGGGCGCGTGAGGCGGATCGCCGCCTCGGCGTCTTCCGCGGAATCGGCATGCCGCACGTCGAAACCAGCCCGCCCCAGCCCCATGGCGATCATCTCACGGATAGGGGCTTCGTCCTCGACGATGAGTATGCTCGCAGCCATAGTCGATCCGTCCTCCGTAAGTGACCGCGCGGCAGTATGCGAGGCGGACGTGACAACGCAATGACAGTCGCTCGGCGCGAGCGCTCAGCCGGCGACCGCGAGGGGCTCCTCGGCGGTTTCGACGGGCTGCAGCGCGGCGGCGACGTCATGGCGCGTGGCCGCCGCGAGCTCGCTGCGGCTGGCCTGGACGCTCGCGCGCACCGGCCCCACCGTCAGCGTCACGTCCACGGCCGGCTCGGCCGCGACCTGCCAGAGGTTGGTGATCAGGCTCTGATCGTCGGTGAACGGCAGATGCTCCACCGGTTCACCGTTGGCGTCGACATAGCGCAGCCCCACCGCCTGGACCGGTACCCGCGCGTCGATCGCGGCCTGGTAGAGCCGCGCCCGGAACGCGCGCACGGAGCGTCCGTCGCCGGTCGTCCCCTCGGGGAAGAACAGCACCCGGCCACCGGCGCTCAGGCGCTCGCGCATGACGTCGATGGCGCGCGCCGCCGCCGCGCGGCGCCCCCGTTCGATGTAAAGGGTACCCAGCGCGCTCGCCGTGCGCCCCACCACCGGCCAGCGCCGGACCTCGGATTTACTGAGAAAGGCCACCGGCCACAACGCCGCGATGCAGACGATGTCCAGCCACGAGACGTGATTGGCGACCAGCAGGACCGGTCCACTGCTCGGCTGCTCCCCGCGCACCTGCAGGCGCACGCCCATCAGTCGGCACATGCCCCGGCACCAGGCCCGCTGGGCGCGGCGTCCGAGACCGGCCGGGGGCACCCGGCCCTGGCGGCGGTCGAACGCAACCGCAGCACGAATACAAAGGGCCCCCACCAGCGTGTAGGGGCCCGCGAGCGCTACACGCAGAATCCGCTTCATGGGCCGTGAATCTCCTTGAGCGTCTCGATCACGCGCTCGAGGGCATGGTCGAACGCCACCACATCGGCGAGCTCCATCACGTCCCCCTCGCGCAGCGCCCGGGCCAGATCCTCGGCACTATACTCGGCGACACGGAAGCCGGCACGATTGACGAAAACATAGCGCTGGCCACCGTTGAGCCGTGCCGAGAGCTTCGCGCGCACCGGGGGATCCTGGTCACGCAGATCGAGCCACTCGCCCTGTGAGAGCGCCCGGACGCGCGCGAGATCCTCATCGTCCGCCGGCCGGTCCCCCCACACGCTCAGGTTCGTGGCCGGCCCTTCGGCAGCTTGCGACGGCGTCTGCGACTGCGTCGCCGATACCGCCCCCTCGCTGCCCACCGGCGGCTCCGCCCCGGGCGTGAGGCACTTGAGGTGGACCGCCTCGAGCTCTCGAAACAGTTGGGTCATCTCATAGGGGTTGTACATGATGGCATTCAACCCCTCGCGCAAATCCTGCAACAGTCGCGGCATCAACTCCAGCATGCGCTGGCGCTCGGCGGCATCGCTCTTCGGGCGCACACTCCAGACCAGCTGATCCATCACCCCGACCTGGTGGCGCCAGGCTTCGCCCTCGCGTCCCTCGCGCACGGCCGTGATGAACAGCACCCGGAACCACGCCTCCTCGAGCAGACGGCGCACGACGTCCGGGACCTGGGCGTCGATGCGCTGCTCCACCTCGGCCTGAACCGCTTCACGGGCCGCCTCGACCTTGAGATTGCCTTCGGCGGCCTGACGGGTGCGCTCCTCGATGGCCTCGGCACGCTCGCGCTCGCGCTCGCGGAAGTAGCGGAAATCCCGCAGCGCCACGTCGAACACGCGCACATCGTCGCGGAATCGCTCGACGACGCGGTCGACCACCGCGGTCATCTTGCTGTAGAGGGGGTCGTTCTCCGGCTCCGCGGGCTGTGTCCAGCCGGTCGAGGCATCGGCGAGCTCGTTGATGAGACAGCGCGCCGGATGATCGCTCTGGCCGAACACGCGGCGGTCCCGCAACGCCACCTTGAGTACCGGCACCTGCAGCCGCGCGATGACGACACGCAACGCCGGGGCGAGACGCGGGTCGTCGAGGATGTTCTCGAAAAGCATGCTGACGATGTCGATGACGTCGTCCACCGAGCGTTCCAGCACGGTGGCGTGACCGTGCTCGTCGAGCCAGGCGTTGACGGCCGCCTTGATGCGGTCGGGGTCCACCTCCTGCTGGTCGAGGATGTGCTCCTGCAGCGACGTGAGCGCACGCAGCACCAGACGTGCATCGGCAACGGCGCCACCTGCGCCGGCACCACCGCCGCCTCCGCCGCCACCGGGGCCTCCGCCGCCGGGACCGCCTCCCGGGCCACCGCCGCCGACCGCTGCCCCGCCAGCAGCCCCGCCGGAGACCGGGCCGCCGCCGGACGCCCCGCCGGGAGCGGCGGGCTCGCGCCCGTACTTCGCCCGCCCGATGAGGCGCTCCAGCAGCTCGACGACCTCACCGTCGGCTTCTTCGCCGGACGACGGCTCCGGGCTCGTCCCGGCCTCGTCGTCGCTGGTGTCCGCGGGGCTCTCAACCGGTTCCGGCTGCGTGGGTTCGGTATCGCTCGCGTCCGAGTCCGAGTCCGAGTCGGCTCCGAGGTTACGCACCTGGCGCCGCCCCCGGGCGCCCGCCCGCTCCAGGCGCTCGTCCATCGCCTTGTAGACGGCCGGCAGCTCGTTGTCGAGACAGCGTTCGAGCAGCTTGTAGAGAATGAGGCGGGGTGTGAGGGTGATCTGCACGTCCGCCAGGGCCAGCGAGAAAGCGACCGCGATGGTATGCGGATGCACCGGGTTGGCCTGCATCGGCAGGCGTTCGGCCTCCAGCAGGTCCTCCAGGCGCGCCTCGAGCGTGCCGAGCAGCGAGGCATGGCGCCCGCGCAAGCGCGCGCCCGTGGAATCCACCGCGACGTCCTCTTCCAGGCGGTGATCGTCCACCAGCGAGAGCTCCGCCGGTTCCGTCTGCTCGAGCCGGGCAATGCCTTCGAGGTCACCCTGGGCCAGCCGCCGGAAGCCCTCTTCGAGGCGCTCGCGGAACCGCGCCACGACCCGCCGGCGCTGCAGCCGCAGCTCGCGCATGGCGGCGAAGCATTCCTCCTGCGATTGCGACTGGTTGGCTCGCTCGGCGCGCTCGAACAACGCGTCGTCCCCGCGATCCAGGGTTCGAGTGGCCGCGCGAACCAATCGCTCCGTGGCCAGACGGCGAAGCTCGTCCATCACCGCCGACTTTCGGCCACCCGCTCCTCCCTGCAAGAGCACGATCTTGTCTCTGGCGCTCATCGTTCCATCCCCGACCACCGATGACGCAACACTAATGCCCCATGGGCACTCCCGCCCAGAGGTTTCGCCAGGAACCTTCTATACACCAAGCGAGGTGAGACACCGATCACAAATTCGCAGGTGACCGGGCCGGCCACGGCTCGGTGATCGGCCCCACGACTTTTGCTAGACTGCCGCGACATTTTTCGCCCGTCCAGAGTCGCGACGGGCCTGCGGCGGCCCATGTATAGCGGGCGATTGCGCCATACGGCAAGCGCCGGGAATAAGCACAGAGACAACGATCATGACGCTTCTGCTCATCGTATTGTTGCCGTTCGCAGGCATCATCCTTCCCCCCCTGGTCGTGCGCACCAGCCGCAGCGCGAGCGCCTGGGCGGCGGCGCTGCCCCCGGCGATCGCGCTCGCATTGCTGATCAGCCAGGCGCCGGCGGTATTCGACGGTGGCGTACCGGCGGTGAGCTGGTCATGGCTGCCGGCGCTCGGCCTGGAGCTCGCGTTCTTCCTGGACGGTTACGGGCTGATGTTCGCGGGCCTCATCCTGGGCATCGGGCTGCTGATCGTCCTCTACGCACGCTACTACCTGAGCATGGACGACCCGATGGGCCGCTTCTACGCGATGTTGCTGGCGTTCATGGGGGCGATGCTCGGCATCGTGCTGTCGGACAACATCCTGCTGCTGGTGGTGTTCTGGGAGCTCACCAGTATCAGTTCGTTCCTGCTCATCGGCTACTGGCGCCACCGCGCCGATGCCCGCCAGGGTGCGCGCATGGCCCTGGCAATCACTGGCGCGGGCGGCCTCTGCCTGCTCGCCGGCGCGCTACTGCTCGGCGAGATCGTGGGCAGCTTCCGCCTCCAGGACATTCTCGCCGCGGGCGAGGTGATCACCGCGAGCCCGCTGTACACACCGACCCTGGTGCTGGTGCTGCTCGGCGCCTTCGCGAAGTCCGCCCAGGTACCGTTCCACTTCTGGCTGCCCCACGCCATGGCCGCCCCGACGCCGGTGAGCGCGTATCTGCACTCGGCCACCATGGTCAAAGCCGGGGTGTTTCTCATCGGGCGGCTGTACCCGGCGCTGTCGGGGACGCAGCTATGGTTCTGGCTGGTCACCGGCGTCGGCCTCGCGACCATGGTGTTCGCCGCCTACCAGGCGCTGTTCAAGAACGATCTCAAGGGCCTGCTCGCCTATTCCACCATCAGCCACCTGGGCCTGATCACCCTGCTTTTCGGCCTGGGCACGCCCCAGGGCGTGGTCGCCGGCGTGTTCCACATCATCAATCACGCCACCTTCAAGGCGTCGCTGTTCATGTCCGCGGGCATCATCGATCACGAGACCGGCACGCGGGACATCCGCAAGCTCGGCGGCCTGCGCCGGTACATGCCGATCACCATGTGGCTGGCGGCCATCGCCGCCGCATCCATGGCGGGCGTGCCACTGTTCAACGGCTTCCTCTCCAAGGAGATGTTCTTCGCCGAGATGGTGGTCGAGGGCCAGCGCCTGGGCGCGGCGGGCTGGACCCTGCCGGTGCTGGCGACCCTGGGCGGATTGCTGAGCGCCGCCTACTCGCTGCGCTTCGTCCATGACGTGTTCTTCGGCAACGAGACCGGGGCGCTGCCGCGGCAGCCCCACGAGCCGCCGCGCTACATGCGCGTCCCCGTGGAAGTGCTCATCGTCATCTGCGTGCTCGTCGGCGTGGCCCCCTCGCTGGTAGTCGGCGGCCTGCTGACCACGGCGGTCAGCGGTGTGCTCATCGGCGAGGTCCCCTACTTCAGCCTCGCACTGTGGCACGGCATCAATACGCCCCTGATCATGAGCGTGATCGCCCTGGCCGGCGCCGTTGCCGCCTACGTCCACCGCGAACGGCTGGAGGCCCTGCACCACCGCATATTCCCGCCGATCACGGGCAAGGATTGCTTCGACGCGGTGATCGCCGCCGCGGTGGCCACCGCGCGCTGGATCACGCAACTCGTCGATCCCGGCCGCGTACAACGCAACGTTCTCTACATGATCGCCGCCACCCTCGTGCTGGGCGCGGTGGGCGCCGCTGCCGGCGGGCTCGGCGGCGGTTCCCGTGCGCTCACCGCCGCGCCGCTGCCCGCCATCGCGATCTGGGCGATGTCCATCGCCGCCGCGGCGGTGATCGCGGTGGGCCATCACAACCGCTTGCTGGCACTGATCGCCATGGGTGTGGTGGGGCTGCTCACGGCGGTGACGTTCGTCTACATCAGTGCGCCCGACCTGGCACTCACGCAGCTCTCCGTCGAGGTGGTCTCCACCGTGCTGCTGCTGCTCGCGCTCAATCTCCTGCCCAAGGAGACACCCCGCGAGACGCCGGCATGGCGACGCGGTCGCGACGCCGTCATAGCGGTGGCCGGCGGCGGCGGCGTCGCCGCGCTCGCCTACGCCGCCATGACGCGTCCGCTGGACTCGATCTCCCGGTATTTCCTGGAGCAGAGCGTTCCCGGCGGCGGCGGGCACAACGTGGTCAACGTCATCCTCGTCGACTTCCGGGGCTTCGATACGTTCGGCGAGATCACGGTGCTGGGCATCGCGGCGCTGTGCGTCTACGCGCTGATATACGACCAGGCCGGCGTGCGCCATGACAGCGACTCCGAAACGCTCCATCCGCGCATCCTGCTCATCGGCAGCCGCGTGATGCTGCCGCTGCTCGCCGCGGTGGCCGTCTACGTCTTCCTGCGTGGCCACAATCAGCCCGGCGGCGGCTTCATCGCCGGACTCATCGCGGCGGTCGCGGTGGTGACTCAGTACATGGCCAGCGGCGTGCGCTGGGCCGAGGAGCGCCTGACGGCGGACTACTTCCCGGTGGTCGGCGCCGGCCTGCTGATCGCCGGGCTGACGGGGATCGCGAGCTGGCTGGTGGGCTACCCGTTCCTCACCAGTGCGTTCACCCACGTGCACTGGCCGGTCGTCGGCGACTTCGAGGTGGCAAGCGCCGTCGCTTTCGACCTGGGCGTGTTCCTCACCGTCGTCGGCTCGGTGGTGCTCATCCTCTCGCAATTCGGCAAACAGACCCGCGCGAACAGGGAGGCCTGAACATGGAGTTGCTCCTCGCCAGCGGCATCGGCGCCGCCACGGCGGCCGGCATCTACCTGATGCTGCGTGCCCGGACGTTTCCGGTGATCCTCGGCCTGACGCTGCTCTCCTACGCCGTGAACGTGTTCCTCGTGAGCACCGGCCGCCTGGCCGTCAACGCACCGCCCATCGTGCGCGATGGCGCGAGCGACTATACCGATCCTCTGCCCCAGGCCCTGGTGCTCACCGCCATCGTCATCGGCTTCGCCATGACCGCATTCGTGCTCGTGCTCGCGCTGCGGGCCCGGCGCGACCTGGGTAACGACCACGTGGACGGCACCGAATGAACCACCTTCCGATCCTGCCTGTACTGGTGGCCGCCGTGGCGGGCTTCGCCCTGGTGCTGCTCGCCTCGGCGCCATTGCGCGTGCAACGCATGGTTTCCCTTGCCGCCACGGCGGTGGGTCTCGTCATCGCGCTGATGGCGGTGACCTCGGTCGCCGACGGCACGCCGCTGGTCTACCGCCTGGGTGACTGGCCGGCCCCCTACGGCATCGTGCTGGTACTCGACCGACTGAGCGCCATGATGGTGCTGCTCACCGCAGTGCTGGCGGCACTGGCGGTGCTCCAGGCGGTACAGGGTACCGACGAGCGGGGCCGGTTGTTCCACGCCATCTTTCAGTTCCAGCTCATGGGCGTGTATGGCGCCTTTCTCACGGGCGATATCTTCAACCTGTTCGTGTTCTTCGAGATCCTGTTGATCGCCTCCTACGGCCTGCTGCTTCACGGACGCGGGCCCGAGCGCGCGCGGGCGGCGGTGAAATACGTGGTGGTCAACCTCACCGGCTCGGCGCTGTTTCTCATCGGCGTGGGCGCGCTCTACTCGGTCACCGGCACGCTCAACATGGCGGATCTCGCCGACCAGGCTCAGAGCCTGCCCGCCGCGGATCTCGGGCTGTTCTACGTGAGTGCGTTCGTGCTGCTGGTGGTCTTCGCCACCAAGGCCGCGCTCGTGCCGCTGTCGCTATGGCTGCCGGACGCCTACGCCAGTGCGACCGCGCCGGTGGCGGCGCTGTTCGCCATCATGACCAAGGTCGGCGTCTACGCGATCCTGCGGGTATACACCATCGCTTTCGATGCGCCGGCGAGCGCGGTCGCCACCGCGGTGATGCCGTGGCTACTGGGGGCGGCGCTGGTGACGATGCTCCTGGGCATGATCGGCGCGCTCGCGGCGCAGCGCCTGCGCGGGCTCATCGCCTACACCCTGATCTCCTCGGTGGGCACCATGCTCGCCGCCATCGCCCTGTTCACCCCCACGTCGGTGGCCGCCGGGCTCTACTACCTGGTCCACAGCACCCTCGCCGCCGCCGGCATGTACCTGCTGACCGACCTGCTGGCGCCGTTGCGCGGCGACGTTGACGACCGCCTGCACCCCGGCCCACGCCCCGGCGGCTGGGCCACGATGGGACTGCTGTTCATGGGCCTCGCCGTCGCGGTTGCCGGGCTGCCGCCGCTGTCCGGCTTTCTCGGTAAGGCGTTGATCCTGCAGGCGACCAGTGACGGCGCCGTGGCGCCCTGGCTGTGGGCGGTGATCCTGTTCACGAGCTTGCTGGCCATCGTCGCTCTGAGCCGCGCGGCGAGCACGCTGTTCTGGAAGGACGATCCGCCGGTACGTACACCGGCGCCCGCCGGCGCGGCGTACGTACCCACCGGCCTGTGCCTGGCGCTGATCGTGCTGCTCACCGTGTTCGCGGCCCCCGTTCAGCGATACACGGCCGCCACCGCGGGCGACCTGCTCACACCGAACGCGTATGTGAATGCCGTGCTCGGTGAGACGGCCACCGGCGACGAAGAGGTATAACGCGCATGGCGAAGATCCTGCACCATCCGCTGTTGTCACTGTTCGTGCTGCTGGTCTGGCTGCTGCTCGCGAACAGCCTCGGCGCCGGCGCTTTCCTGGTGGGTGCCATCCTGGCAGTACTGGTGCCGTTGATCACCAAGCGGTTCTGGGCCGACCATCCGCACCTGTACCGCCCCGCGGTGCTCCTCCGGCTGGTGCCGCTGGTGCTGGCCGACATCGTCACCGCCAATATCGCGGTTGCCTGGATCACGCTCACGCGCAGCAATCGCAGCCTGCGCCCGACGTTCCTGCGCATCCCGCTGCAGATTCACGACCCTCACGGCACGGTCATGCTGGCGAGCATCATCACGCTCACGCCGGGCACCGTCTCGGCACAGTTCAGCGCCGATCGGCGCACGCTCTACGTCCACATGCTCGACTGTGACGACGAGGCGGAGGCCATCGAACAGATCCGCACGCGCTACGAGCGCCCGCTCAAGGAGCTGCTGGAATGCTGAGTGTCGCCCTCGTGATCGGTTTCACCGCGGTCATCGCGGCCATGGCCATGAACGTCTTCCGACTGGTACGCGGCCCCTACCCCGAAGACCGGGTGCTGGCGCTCGATACCCTGTACATCAACGCCATCGCCCTTATTCTGTTGCTGTCCATCGAGTTTGCGAGCCGGCTGTACTTCGAGGCGGCACTGCTGATCGCCATGATGGGTTTCGTCGGTACCATCGCGCTGGCGAAGTACCTGGATCGCGGCGACCTGATGCACTGAGGTAACGCAAGATGTCCGAGATCATCGCCGCCGTGTTCATCGTCATCGGCGCGTTCTTCGTCTTCGTGGGCTCGTTCGGGATGCTGCGCTTCCCGGACTTCTTCACCCGGCTGCACGGCCCGACCAAGGCCACGACGCTGGGTCTGGCGAGCCTCGCCGTCGCGTTCATCGCCTTCGCCGCCGGCACTGAAGAAGGGCTGAGCGTGCGCGACCTGCTGATCACGTTCTTTCTGTTCATCACCGCGCCGATAAGCGCGCTGATGCTAGCCCGTGCGGCGTTGCGCCGGCGGGTGCACTCCATCGCCCCGACACCACCGCCGGTGGACGAGCAGGAGGCGGACCATGGTTGACCCCGAGCGCGTCACCGACGACGTCCGCCGCGCCCTGGCCGAAGACGTGGGCAGCGGGGACCTCACCGCCACCCTGCTCCCCGAAGACCGCATGGACGCCGCCACCATCATCACACGCGAGCCAGCGGTGATCTGTGGCCGTGACTGGGTGAACGCGGTTTACGAGGCGCTCGGCGGTGCAGTGACCATCGACTGGCAGGTTGGCGACGGTCAGAGCGTGGCCGCGGATACCGTGCTCTGCCGCCTGCGCGGACCGGCACGCGTGCTGGTCACCGGCGAGCGCACGGCGCTCAATTTCCTGCAGCTGCTCTCGGGCACAGCGACGGTGGCGCGACGCTATGCCGACGCCGTGGCCGGCACCGCCTGCCGGATACTCGACACCCGCAAGACGGTTCCCGGCCTGCGCGACGCCCAGAAATACGCCACCGCCTGCGGCGGGGCGGTCAATCACCGCCGCGGGCTGTTCGACGCGATTCTGATCAAGGAGAACCACGTCATGGCATGTGGCGGCATCGCAGCTGCGGTGCGCGACGCGCGCCGGCTGCATCCCGGCGTGCCTGTCGAGGTGGAAACGGAGACCCTGGACGAGGTCAACGAGGCCCTGGAAGCCGGGGTCGACACGGTGATGCTGGATAATTTCAGCCTCGCGGAGCTGCGCGCGGCGGTGAGCCTGAGCGCCGGCCGGGCGGGCCTGGAAGCATCCGGCAACGTGGAGCTGGGCCAGTTACCGGATATCGCCGCGACCGGGGTGGATTACGTATCCACCGGTGCGCTCACCAAGCACGTGCGCGCCATCGACCTGTCCATGCGATTTCAGCCGGGAGCTGGCTGAGGCGGGCAGCGCCGGGCCCCGAACACCGGCGCAGACAATCCACCAACACTTTCCACGGAGGGAAGCGACCATGCGATACGCCGCATTGCCACTAATCGCCGGCTGCCTGCTGGCACCCGCGACATTCGCCGGCGACGATGCACGGGCGGGTTATTCCAGCCCCTACCTCGTCGACACGCCCAGCGCCTCCGGCGACCGCCAACGGCGCCTGGATCCCGGCGAGCGCGTAACCATCACCGACCGCGACGGCAGCTGGGTCGAAGTGCGCACGCGTGGCGGTGACAGCGGCTGGGTGCGCGCGAGCCAGCTACGCGACGACTGAGTCAGCCGCCGTCCGCAGAGGGCGGACGCAGAATCATGCGTTCGCCCTCGAACTCGATCGCGAACCGCCTCAGGTAGGACATCCCGAGCAGCACGGTCTCTCCGTCCATGCTGGGGTTGATCGAGCCCCGCACCCGCTCACCGGTGAGCCCGCCGAGCGTGACCGTATCCAGGGTGGTCAGGTAACCGACGCTGCTACCGTTGGCGGTCTTGAAGCTCACCTGTGCACCGCGCTCCAGGCCAAGGCGCCGCGCCAGCGCCCCGGGAACGGCCACGTAGGTCGCGCCGGTGTCGAGCAGGAACTCCACGGGCCGCCCGTTGATCGCGCCGGTGGCCACGAAGTGCCCGGCAGCATTGCGCGTGAGAACCACTTCCGTGACCCCCGCGTCGGTGACGCGCTGAGTCACGGACTGGTTCGGATTGTGGCGGACCTCGAGGGCCCCGCGGTACAGCCAGGTCCCGAGTGCCAGCACCAGTACCCAGAAGACCATGAGCATGCCGCGGCCGAGCCGCCGTGTTCCGCCCGTGTTCTCACCCATTACCGAATCACTCTCCCATGCCGGCGATGGCACGCCCCGGCGCCCCGGCTACGTTACCCTGAAGGGCCTCCCTGCCGATCATGTCACGCGCGCTCGTCGCTGACACGTGGGGCATTCGCCTTGGCGGCGGAACCGACCTCCGGCATCGCCGCTGAGAAGATCAGTAACGGAGACACCATGGAATTGGACGAAGCGCTACTACGCGAGCTCATCGACCGGCTGCAGCGTCTGGACGCGGGAGAAACACTCCCCGTCGAAGCCCTGACGGAATACGCACCGGATACCGTTGCCGTTCACATGCACTGGCTGCGCAACGCGGGCCTCGCCACGGCCTCCGGCCGGGTGGGACGTCCGGACCGGCTCACGGGCCTGACGGCGGCAAGCGCGGGCCTGTGCGAGACCGCACGTGACGACGATGCCTGGGCGGCGCTGGTGGAACGGCTGCGACGCTATCCGGCCCACCAGGTCGCCACCGCCCTGTACGCGCTCACCCGGAGGTAAGGGAGGTGACCCGATTGCCGGACTCGGCCGCACACTGGGCGAGCAGCCATTCCCGAAACTGGCG
Source organism: Arhodomonas sp. AD133 (assembly GCF_051195215.1). Classification (NCBI taxonomy): domain Bacteria; kingdom Pseudomonadati; phylum Pseudomonadota; class Gammaproteobacteria; order Chromatiales; family Ectothiorhodospiraceae; genus Arhodomonas; species Arhodomonas sp. AD133. The sequence goes on from NZ_JBNAZM010000033.1 coordinate 22,372, forward strand.
AAAGCGGCGGTCGTCCCGCCGTGCCGGATCACAGACCAGGTAGTAGCCCTGCTCCAACGCGTAGCCCGCCGGCCACGGGCGCACGAGGCGCCCGGCGTCCAGCTCCGGCGCCGCCATTTCCACGGATACCAGCGCCACACCCAGGCCTTCCATCGCGGCCTTCATGGCCAGACCGGTGGAATCCACCTCGACACAGGCCGCCGGCGCCGGCAGCGTCGACTGGAACTGTGCCCGCCATGCCTTGTAGGCGTCCCGCCGATGGCGTGACATGAATAGTGTTTTCGCCGCCAGGGTTTCGCGCAACCCGCTCTCGCCACCCGGGTAATCGTCGGCGGGGCTGACGACCAGGTCCACGGACTCGCGGAACAGCAGCTCCGAGTCGACCTCCGCCCAGTCGCCGTTACCGTGACGGATGGCCGCATCGAAGTGCCCGGCGTGCAGATCGACCATGTCGTGGCTCGTGGAGATGTGCAGATCGAAGCCGGCCGTGCCGAACGGGTAGTCCTTCATGCGCGGCATCAACCAGTAGGTCGCGAAGGTGGGCAGCACGCTAAGGCGCAGCGGCGCATTTTCCATCGCCGAGCGCAGCTCGCCGACCGCCCCCCCGATCTCGTCGAACCCGCGGGTGAGTGCCGGCAGCAGCCGCTCGCCGGCACGGGTGAGTGTCAGGCCGCGAGGCTGGCGCTGGAGCAGGCGCACCCCCACGTACTCCTCGAGATGTCGAACCTGCATACTCACCGCCGGCGCGGTCACCGACAGCTCCCGGGCGGCGTCGCGCACGCTCAGATGGCGACCCACGGCCTCGAAGGCGCGCAGCGCGTTCAGTGGCAACGGGGGGCGACGGCCGCTCACGGCTGCACCGTCGCCGCCGGGCGATCGACGCCGTTGCCGCGGGGGAACGACCGGCCAATGAGCCGCCCCGGCGATGCCTGACGTTCACTCACTATCAAGAAAATGCCCCCTCCTCCCATCGTCGCCGGCTAAGAGGTACTGATCCAGCGTTCAGAAAAACCCAATGGGCGATACCGGGCCCACGCGCAATAATCGCTTAACATACCCCAGAGAGAAAGCGTGACCCCATGCCGAACAACGACAATTCCCCGCAACGGCTGTGGCTCAATGGCGAAATGCTCGCCCAATCCCAGGCGCAGATCCCCGTGATGACCCATAGCCTCCATTACGGCGGCGCAGTATTCGAGGGCATGCGGGCTTACGGGGGGCACATATTTCGCCTCGAGGCGCATATCCAGCGCCTGGCGCGTTCGGCCGAGCTCCTCGGCTACACGCTGCCCTACCCCGAGGCGCAACTGTGTGCGGCCTGTGATGCCGTAGTTGGCGACAACGGGCTCGACGACGTGTACGTACGGCCCATCGCCTGGCGATCCGCGCATTCGCTGTCGGTGGCACCAGAGACCATGACCACCCACGTGGCCATCGCCGCCTGGCAGTGGCCGACGGCCTGGAGCCGCGGCGAAGCCGAGCGCGGCCTGCGCCTGGCGCTCGCTGACTGGCGGCGCCCGGATCCCGCCACATTCCCCACGGCAAGCAAGACCTCGGGCGGTTACACCATCGGCACCCAGGCAAAGGCCCGGGCCGCCTCCGCCGGTTTCGACGACGCGCTCATGCTCGGCTACCACGGCGACGTCGCCGAGACCTCGAGCGGTAACCTGTTTTTCGTCCGTGACGGCGCACTGGTCACCCCCACCCCGGACTGTTTCCTGGACGGCATCACCCGCCGCGAGGTCATTGCACTCGCCCGCGAGGCCGGACGTGAGGTCAGCGAACGTCGGGTCGCGCTGGACGAGCTCGCCCGCTTCGACGAGGTCTTCACCACCGGCTCTTCCCTGGAAGTACTGCCCATCGTGGAGGCAGCCGGCCACCGCTACCCGGTGGGCCCGGTGACCCGCGAGCTCATGCGGGCCTATCAGGCACTGGTTCGCGCCCCCGAGCGGGAACCAGTGTCGGTGTCGGCGTAATCCGCCGCCGGACGCACGTCGACGAGGCAGGTCTGGGCGGTCGGCCCCTGGGCGAGGCGCGAGGTGCCGCGGTCCCGCGTGAGGACATTGGGATTGCCCGCAAGCTCGAGAGCGCCGGGTCTACCCGGCGTCTGCGGCAGGAAAGGGGCGCCGGTGGGCATCACCACCACCCCCGGCATCACCGCGTCGGTGACCCGGGCACCGGCGAGGCAGGCGCCGCGATCATTGGCGACCCGCACGCGGTCGCCGTCGGCGATGGCCCGTGGCCGGGCATCGTCGGGATGAATCAGTATCGGCTCGGCGCCGGCGATCCGCGCCTGCCGGCTGGGGCCGGCGTGATTGTACTGGCTGTGCAGGCGGGTGGCCGGTTGATGGGAGAGCAGGTGCAACGGCCAACGCCCGGCCTCATCCGCCCCGCACCACTCCGCCGGCGGCTGCCAGGTGGGGTGCGCCGGGCAGTCCGGCAGCCCCATCGCCTCGATGCGCGGCGAGTGGATCTCCAGCCGTCCGCTGGGCGTGGGCAGGGCGGCTTCCTGTGGGTCGGCACGGAAACCGGCGAGCAGAACCCGCGCCACGGGCGGCTCATCGGCGCCGAACCGCCACCAGCCCCGCTGCCAGAAGGTGTCGAAATCGGGCAGCACGGGTTGGCGCTCACGGAGCTGCTCGTAGAGCGCGCGCAGCCATTCCCCCTCGCTGCGTGAGTGGGAGAAACGCTCCCGTTCACCCAGCCGTTCAGCCAGCGCGGTGAAAATATCGTAGTCATTGCGCGCTTCGCCGACCGGCGGCAGCGCCTGCTGCATGGCGATGAGCGTGTCGTCCTGGGAGGAGCCACCGAAGTCATTGCGCTCCAGCGGCGTGGTCGCCGGGAGGACGATATCGGCGTGCTGCGCCGTGCCGGTCCAGAAGGGTTCGTGGACGATCACGGTCTCCGGGCACTGCCAGGCGCGTACCAGACGGTTGAGGTCCTGGTGATGGTGAAAGGGATTCCCCCCCGCCCAGTAGACCAGGCGGATGTCCGGGTAGGTATACCGCCCGCCGTCGTAATCGAATGTCGCACCGGGGTGGAGCAGCATGTCCGCAATGCGCGCCACCGGAATGAACGCCCGCACCGGATTCGGCAATCGGGGCAGTGCCGGCAGCTTGACCCGATGGGCGCCGTTGCCTACCGAGCCTACCGCCCCGTAGCCCAGGGCGAAGCCACCCCCAGGCAGCCCGATCTGCCCCAGCAGCGCCGCGAGTACCATGGCCATCCAGTAGACCTGCTCGCCGTGATCGGCGCGCTGCAGCGACCAGCTCACGTTGATCAGCGTACGGTGGCCGGCCATATCCCGCGCCAGCCGGCGAATGGCCTCCGCGGGTACGCCGCTGACGCCGGCGGCCCATTCCGCATCCCGCGCCGGTGCCTCGGACTCGCCCATGAGCTCGGCACGGAATGGCTCGAAGCCGCTGGTGTACCGCTCGATGAACGCCTCGTCGTGGCGCCCCTCGGCCACCAGCGTGTGGGCGATGCCCAGCATTATCGCCAGGTCGGTATTGGCCCGCACGGGCCACCATTCGGCCCCCGGCGTCTCCAGGTCCGCACGCAGCGGGGAGAGGTTGATCAGCCGGCAACCGCGCTCCGCGGCCCGGCGCAAGTGCCCGGCGACCACGTGCCGGCCCTGTCCCCCTGACTGCACCTGGGCGTTCTTCCACGGCACGCCGCCGAAGCAGACCAACTGCTCGGTGTGCCCGGCGACCACGTCGAGCGACGTCGCCGCCGCCTGGATTTCGTCGTAGGAGTAACCCACGACGTACGGCGTGATTACCTCGGCGGCGGCGAGGGAGTAGGAATTGACCGAGCGCACGTAGCCGCCGATGGCGGCGAGGAAGCGGTGAATCTGACTCTGGGCATGGTGGAACCGCCCGGCGCTCGCCCAGCCGTAGGAGCCGCCGTAGATCGCCTCGTTGCCGTGGCGCTCCCGCACCCGCTGCAACTCCCCTGCCACGCGGCCCAGGGCGTCATCCCAATCCACGGCGACGAACTCGTCCCCGCCGCGGGGACACTCGGCGGTGCTACGGCCTTCCAGCCAACCCCGGCGGATCATTGGCCGGGTCACCCGCTCCGGCCCCTGGGATTCGGCGAGTACCGCGCCGATGGCGGACGGGTCGGGGTCCTCCGACCAGGGATGAACGGCCTGCACCCGCCCGTCGGCAACCTCGATCCGGTAGGCGCCCCAGTGCGTCATCGTGTGGTAGCCGCGGCTCATTCTGCCTCCTGGTCGGACGTGCATCGATGCGGACTATCTTCTCACCGTCACGGTAGTGTCCGGTATCAGAACGTCGCTGCATGTCTGCGTGCCAGGGCGGTCAGGACGCAAGGCCGCAATGCTTGGCGTGAAATGCGTCACAGTGGAATATTCACCGCTGTCCGGGGGCGCATCTCGACGGGACGCGTGGCAGCGCCTATTCCAGCAGACGCCGGGCCGCCTGCTCGATCTCCCCCTCCCCCGGGAGCACCGTGTAGGCCGCCTCCGCCAGGGGGATATAGCTGTCGGCACCACTGACCCGGGCCTTGCGCATGCCCTCACCGCAGTACTCGTCGAGCAGGGTGAAGATCTCCTCGACGAGACCGCCGGTCCGGCGGCCTTCGTCCACCACCAGAACACGCCCGGTGGCACGCGCATGCTCGACGATCTGTGCGGCATTCAACGGCTTGAGCCAGCGCAGATCCAGCACGCGCACGGCAGCGTCCAACCGCTCGGCCACCCGCAGCGACATCCACACGCCGTTGCCGTAGGTGATCACGAGCAGATCCGAGGCGTGGTCGTGGTAGACGCGCCCCTCGCCCATGGGTACCGCCTCGCCCGGCGGCGGATAGTCGAAGCACCAGCCACCGTCACCGTTCTCGTGGAGGTCCTTGGTCATGTACAGCGCGATCGGCTCCAGGTAGGCCACCACGGCGCCGTCGACGCGATTCATGGCCAGGGCGGTGCGCAACATGCCCACGGCATCATCGCCCCGTGACGGACAGGCGATGACCAGTCCCGGTATGTCCCGCAGGGCGGTGATGGAGTTGTCGTTGTGGAAGTGTCCGCCGAAGCCCTTCTGGTAGGCGAGCCCGGCGATGCGCACCGTCATCGGGTTGGCGAACTGACGCCCGGAGAAGAACCCGAGCGAGCAGGCCTCGCCGCGAAGCTGGTCGAGGGCGTTGTGCAGGTAGGCGAGGTACTGGATCTCCGGGATCGGCATCAGGCCCATGAGGCCCGCCCCCTGTGCCAGGCCCAGGATAGCCGTCTCGTCCAGCAGGGTATTGAACACCCGTCGCGGGCCGAAGGCCCGGTGCAGGCCCGCCGTAACGGTGTAGACACCGCCCTTGCGCGCCACGTCCTCGCCGAATATCCGGGCCTGGGGGTAGGTGACCATGAGATCGTGGAGCGCGCGATTGATCTGCACGGCGAGATGCCGGGGCGGTTGGCGCTCCGGCAGACGATCATGACCGCCGAACGCCGCGGCCCGGGCTTCGTCGTCCGCTCGCCGGCACGCCTCCGCGGCAACGGCCTCGGGATCACCGGCCTCCAGCGGCGCCATCACCGCCTCGCGGCTCGCCAGCCGCGGGCGTGCCGCGGCACGCCGGGCGGCGTCGGCGACCCGCGCCCGAGCCGCTTCGTAGCGTTCCAGCACGGCCTCGGGCGTCAGCGCGCCCGTGGCCATCGCCAACGCTGCACTTCGCAGGAGCGGATCCCGGGACTCGTCCGCCTCGATCGCCGCCGCGGGCCGGTACGTGGCCTCCACGTCGGAGCCCGCATGGCCGAGCAAACGCACCACGTGCAAGTGGAGGAATGCGGGCATGCGCGTGCGCCGGACGTACTCGGCGGCCTCGCGGGCCACCCGATACGCCTCGGCCACATCCAGGCCGTCGGCCTCGAAGTAGCGGATGCCCGGACGGGCGCGGAAGCTCTCGCGTATCCACGCCGGCGGCGTCGCCACCGAGATGCCCAGGCCGTTGTCCTCGCAGACGAAGAGCACCGGGCACGGCAGATGCTGGAACGCCGACCAGGCGGCGGTATTGAAGCCGGCCAGGGCCGCGGCGTGGTTCACGGAGGCATCGCCGAAGCTGCATACCGCGAGCGCGTCGTCCGGCACCGGCAAAGGGGGGTCGTCACGCCGGTGCTGACCGATGGCGAGCGCCGTGCCCACCGCCTTGGGCAGATGCGAGGCGATGGTGGAGGTCTGTGGCACCACCCACATCGCACGGGATCCCCAGACCTTGTGGCGACCGCCGGCGATAGGATCCTCCGCGCTCGCGGCGAGGGACAGCGCCGTGTCGTAGACCGCATCGACATCGGGAAGCTGGCGGGCGCGCTCCATCATGAAGGCCCCGGAGCGATAGTGGAGAAACGCCGGATCGCTCGCCCGCAGGGCACGCGCCACCGCCGCGTTACCTTCGTGGCCGGCGCTGCCTATGGTGTAGAACCCCTCGTTGCGCGCACGCATGTGCCGCGCCTCGAAATCCAGATGCCGCGAGAGCATCTGCGAGTCGAACAGCTCGCACAGCGCGGAGCGGGGGAGCGTTTCCGGCATGGCCTCCCCTTCCCAGGCCCGGACGAACGTACGGAAACGCTCGTCCACCGCCTCCATCCGACTCGCACCGCCGCGGCCTGCCTTGGCCCCTGCTGCCACCATGGCTCCTCCTCATCTCACGATCCGGATGCGAATATCCTTGCACAGCGACGCGACGGAAACACAACCCGCGTGACCGGGTACTTGCGCAATCGCGACAAAAAGTAAATGTTTGTTGGGTGTCCGGCATCAAACAATCGCACCGCCACCTCCGGAAGGATGCAGGAATGGCCAGACCCGAGCCGCTCACCGCCGACGCTGTCTACCACGGCTGCGACCCCGAACGCTTCGACTTCGCCACCACCGACGAGCTGGAGGCGCTGGAGACCATCGTCGGTCAGGATCGCGCCATCGACGCGCTGCGCTTCGGCGCGAGTATCCGCAGCCAAGGATTCAACCTCTACGTGCTCGGACCACCGGGTATCGGCAAGCATGAGGTCGTGGAGCGTTTCCTGCGGAATCGGGCCTCCGACGAGCCGGTGCCCCCGGACTGCTGCTATCTCCACAACTTCGACCGCCCCAATGCGCCGCGGCTCATCCAGCTGCCCGCCGGCGACGGCGAACGCCTGCGCGCGGACCTGGAGCAACTGATCGAGGAGCTGCGCACTTCCATCCCGGCGACTTTCGAAAGCGACGAATACCACAACCGTCTGCGCGAGCTGCACCAGGCCTTCGGTGAGCGCCAGCAGAACGCCTTTCGAGAAATCCACGACGAGGCGGAAAAGCACAACATCGCGCTTTTGCAGACGCCGGGCGGCTTTACCTTCGCCCCCCGTGACGACAAGGGCGAGGTCATGGAATCGGAGCGCTTCCGTGAGCTGCCGGAGGACAAGCGCAAAGAGATCGAGGCGATCATCGAGCGCCTGCAGGCGCAGCTACAGGAGGTCATCCAGCAACTGCCACGCTGGCGCAAGGAAACCCAGGAGAAGATACGCGCGCTCAACGAGGAAATGGCCGTGTTCGCGGTGGGCCACCGCATGGCCGAGTTCCGCGAGACCTGGCGCGACTATCCGAGGGTGCGCGAACATCTGGACGCGATTCAGCGCCACGTCACCTCGAACGTGGAGTCCGTGGTCGGCCAGGACGGTCAGGGCGGGGAGACCGCAGAGGCTCTGTTTCGCCGCTACCACGTCAATGTCCTCGTCAGCAACGGCGACCGCCAGGGCGCGCCGGTGATCTACGAGGACAACCCGGGGCACCAGCGCCTCGTCGGCCGGGTCGAGCACCATGTCCAGCAGGGGGCGCTGGTCACCGACTTCCGGCTGATCGAACCCGGCGCCCTGCACCGGGCCAACGGTGGTTACCTGGTTCTCGACGTACGCAAGCTGCTGTTCCAGCCCCTGGCCTGGGAGACGCTCAAGCGCGCGCTGTATTCCCGCTCGGTGAAGACCGAATCCCTGGAGCAGCTCTACAGCCTGATGAGCACCGTATCCCTGGAGCCCGAGCCGGTGCCCCTGGACGTGAAAGTGGTATTGCTCGGCGATCGGCTGCTCTACTACCTGCTCGCCGCCCACGACCCGGACTTCCTGGAGCTGTTCAAGGTCCAGGCGGATTTCGAGGAGGACCTGGCCCGGAATGACGATATCCTGCCGGTGTACGCACGCATGATCGCCACGGTCGCCCGCAACACCACCCGCCGCCCGCTGGACCGCGACGGCGTGGCCCGCGTCATCGAGCAGGCCAGCCGCCTCGCCGACGACGGCGAGCGCCTGACCACGCACAACCGCACTATCGCCGATCTCCTCACCGAGGCGGACTACTGGGCGGCCGAGGCCGACAGCGAACACATTGGCGCCGCACATATTCAGCAAGCGATCGAGGCGCAGACCCATCGTGCCTCGCGAGTGCGCGATCAGGTGGGGCGCGCGATCCATCGGGGCACGCTGCTGATCGACAGCGAAGGCGAGGCTGTCGGCAGCGTCAACGGCCTGTCGGTGCTGCAGCTCGGCGGCCACGCGTTCGGCCGGCCGACGCGCATTACCGCCAACGCACGCCTGGGGCGCGGACACATGGTGGACATCGAGCGCGAGGCCAAGCTCGGTGGCAGTATTCACACGAAGGGCATGATGATCCTCTCCAGCCTCCTCGCCTCGCGCTATGCCCGGGAGCGCCAGTTGTCCCTCGCCGCCAGCGTCGCCTTCGAACAGTCCTATGGCACGGTGGACGGTGACAGCGCGTCCGTGGCCGAGTTCTGCGCCCTGTGCTCGGTGCTCGCCGAGGTGCCGCTGCGCCAGTCCATCGCTGTCACCGGCTCGTTGAACCAACACGGGCAGGTTCAGGCGGTGGGGGGCGTGAACGAGAAGATCGAAGGCTTTTTCGACGTCTGTGCCGAACGCGGGCTCACCGGCGAGCAGGGCGTGGCCCTGCCCGCCGCCAACGTGGCCCATCTCATGCTGCGCGCCGACGTGGTCGAGGCCGTGCGTGACGGTCGCTTTCGGATCTGGCCGCTGACCCACGTCGACGAGGCCCTGGAGCTGCTCACCGGCCTGCCCGCCGGCACGCGCCGGGATGACGGCACCTTCGAGGCCGACAGCGTCAACGCCCGCGTGGAGCAGCGCCTGCAACACTTCTCCGAGCTCGCCCACGGGCGTTCGGGCAATGGCGATGAGGACAACGGCGGAAGCCGGGACGACAATGGCCAGGACTGAGCACAATGGCGAGATCATCCAGCGCGTCGTCGTTCTCCTGGACGGCTCCCGCGCCTCGCGTTCGGCGCTGCAGGCGGCCGTGGACTACGCCGAGCGGCGTGGCGCGGAGCTCCTCGGCCTCTTCCTCGAGGATACGGACCTGCTGCGCAGCGCCCGGCTGCCCTTCGGCCGGGAGATCGGCCTGACCTCCGGCAACATCCGGACGGTGGACGAGTCCGCCCTGCAGGCGCGGCTTCGCCAGCGCGCCGGCGAGCTTCATCGACTCCTCGCCAGCACGGCACGGCGGCGGCCGCTACGCTGGCGCTTCGAGATCAGCCGCGATCGGCCGGATGCCATCACCCGAAGCACCACCCGGGAAGGGGACCTGCTCATCATCGCCCGCCCCGGCTGGCACCGGGGCCGTGGCCCCGGCATGAGCGTCGGCCTCGCGCGTCTGGCGAGCGAGGCCAACTGCGCCGTGCTGGTACTCGGCGAGGACCGCCCCGCCACGGATCGTCCCGTGCTGGTGCTCTACGAACACACTGCCGTGGGCGAGCGCGCCATGAACGTCGCCGCCACCATGGCGCGGGACGCCAGCCAGCCCCTGACCGTCCTGCTCCCGCCCGGCAGCAGTGACGAACGCATCGCCGACGCCGCACGGGGATGGGCGCAACGCCACGGACGCCGCGTTGTCCTCCAGGCACTGTCCGCCGACGATGCCCCGACGCTGGTGGCCACGCTCAATCTTCAGCAGGGCCAGGCGCTGGTGCTCAGCCGAGACAGCCGCGCCATGGAGAGCCCGGCGGGGCGCAATCTCCTCGACGAGATCGACGCCCCGGTGGTCGTCGTGCCCTGACTGCGGTGCACCACAGGATCCGCTAGCCCGCTTACCAGCCTTTCGAAAGTATTGCCACGTCCTGGTGGCGTGGCGCATCCGGTCGCGTTTCCGGCACGCCAACACACCCGCCGTATGGCGCCGATCGGAGCAACTGGAGTTGCGCATACGAAGGGAGCGCCAGGATGCTTTCTATACTAATCTTCTCAGAGGTATTGTCATGCGTCAGCCGGACTGTGCGCCGATGGGGCAAGGCGCGAGGCGCGCGGTGTAGCCGGGCACCATGAGCGGCGAGCAACGCAGACCCCATCGGCGCACAGTCCGGCCCGAAGGGAGCGCCACAGCGGCCCGGTGGCGGCGTTGCGCTCGCTTGACGTGACCCGGCCACGCCGGCGCGAGCGCGCCTTGCCCCCGAACCGCTGTGGCGCTCTGACACATGACAATACCTCTGAGAAGATTAGTAACTACCTTGCCGACCTGGTCTTTGTGTGCTTAGCTTTTTGTGTAACGAAATCAACACGAGTTGATAAGGCCGGCAAATGGTCAACCGAAACGATGTGGCCCGACTGGCCGGCACTTCGCCCGCGGTTGTGAGCTACGTTCTCAACAACGGGCCTCGCCGCGTCGCCCCTGCCACCCGCGAGCGAGTCCTGCGAGCGGTCGAGCAACTCGGCTACCGGCCCAACCGAATAGCCGCGTCGCTGCGCACCAACCGGACGATGAGTCTCGGGCTCGTCGTCCCCGACAACACCAACCCCTATTTCGCTGAACTTGCCCGCGAGATCGAAGAAGTCGCCTTCGAAACCGGATATGCCCTGCTGCTCGGCAACGCGACCGACGACGTCGATCGTGAGAGCGCGTACGTCCAGGCGTTTCTCGACCGCTGCGTCGACGGACTGATCCTCATCCCGGTACATGGTGTCGTCCCGGCGGCCGAAGAGATCGCGCGGACCGGAACGCCCTGGGTCGTACTCGACCGTTTGCTCGAAGGTCGTGATGCGCCCGCACAGGTTCTGTCCGACAACCAGCGGGGCGGACAGATGGCGACGGAGCACCTGATCGAGCACGGCCGCAAGAAGATCGCCTGCATCTCGGGGCCACGGGAGATGCGGAACACCAGCGATCGCGTACGCGGTTGGCGGGACGCGTTGAACAACGCAGGCTTCGACGCGGATTCCGGACCGCTGCGCGAGGTGCCACTCGGACGGTTCGCAGGCCGCGAGGCGGCGCTCGATATCCTTACGAGGAACAACGATGTCGATGCGATCTTCGTGGCCAGTGACGAGCAGGCAGTCGGCGTTTTCCGAGCGCTGACCGAGCTCAACCTGACGTGCCCGCGCGATATTGCCCTGGTCTCCTTCGACGGCATCGCGGCCTCGTTGCTGACGACGCCCTCGCTGTCGACGGTGTGCCAGCCGATTGGCGAGCTCGCCCGCATAGCCGTCACTTTGCTGCTCGGACAGCGGGAGAACCATGCCTCCCCGCAGGGCCCGACGGTGCTGCCAGTCGACCTCGTCACACGCGGATCGTGCGGATGCCCTGAAACGCCCTTCTCGTCCGCCAACTCGGCCAGTACCCCAGGAGGCAAGCAGTGACAGCCGTCGCAGTCGCCGGTGGCGCGAACATCGATGACGAATTGGTCGAGGTCGCCGTGATTGCCGACGAATCAATTACTGACCAACGGGCCGGACCGGAATCGACGCTCGGTGATTCGGATGTCACACAGGTTCCGCACGAGGAACCAACACGCCGATCACGCGACTCGCGGGTTGTCATCCGCAGCAGTGAGACGCCCCCCTACCCGCACGTATTTCTCCGAAGCAGCGTCGCTTTCTGACCCTGCCGCATACCTCAGTCCAGGGAGTGAGACTATGAAAATCCGATCTTTGGCAGCATCGATAGCGCTTGTCACGACGTTTGCCCTCACCGCTTGCGGACAACAGGATGTCGGCTCGACCGGCGCCGGAGACACTGACGACGGGGAGCAACCGACCGTCGGCCTCGTGATGAAGAGCCTCGGCAATCCGTACTTCCAGAACATGCGGGCCGGCGCCGAGAAATACGACGAATCGAACGATGATTTCACGCTGAAGTCGGTGGGCATTCAGTCCGAGACCGACATCGTCGGTCAGGTCGAGGCGGTGAATAACCTCGTCGCCCAGGGCGTCGATGCGATTGTCATCGCACCTGCCGACTCCCGCGCTCTCATCCCTCCACTGAAACGAGCCGCCGATCAGGGCATCGAGATCGTCAATATCGACGTGAAGCTCGACGACGAGGCGCTGGCATCCGCAGGACTCGATGTCCCGTTTGTCGGACCGGACAACGCTGACGGTGCCCGCCAAGTGGGCATGGTTCTCGCTGACGAAATCGGTGCCAACGGCAAAGTCGTCATGCTCGAAGGCGTCCAGGGCGCAGCCAACGCCGAACAGCGCAAGCAGGGCTTCGAGAAAGCGATCGCCGATGGCGAGCTCGATCTGATTGCATCCGCTACCGCGAACTGGGAGACCGAACAAGCAAACACGGTCTTCACGAACCTCCTCGCTGCACACCCCGATATCCAGGGCGTCATGGCAGCCAACGACTCGATGGCTCTCGGCGTTATCGCCGCGCTGCAGGCCGCCGGCAAGACGGAAGACATCCAGGTCGTCGGTTTCGACAACCTGCCGGAGGTTCAGCCACACCTCGACAACGGGTCGCTGCTCGCCACGCTCGATCAGTTCGGTTCCAAGCAGGCCGTGTTCGGTATCGACATCGCCCTGGATCTCCTGAACGGCGAGTCCGCCGACGAATGGGTCAAGACGCCGATCGAACTCGTCACGCGGAAGTGAGAGGTCAGCCGTGAGCATGCTCGAGGTCCGCGCAGTGACCAAGCGCTACCCCGGTGTGGTCGCGCTCGATGGCGTTGACCTGGACGTCCGGGCCGGTGAAGTGCACGCGCTCATCGGCGAGAACGGCGCAGGCAAGTCGACCCTCGTTCGCATACTCGGCGGCGTCCATCCGCCGGACCGCGGCACGTTGACACTCGACGGCCGAGCGTACACACCCGCCTCTCCCCAACAAGCCCTCGCGAGCGGCATCCGCGTCGTGCACCAGGAATTGAGCGGCCTGCCGAACCTGAGCGTCGCGGAAAACCTGTTCCTCGACCGGCTTCCCCGGCGCGGCGGGATTGTGCAACGCCGCGAACTGAACCGCTCAGCACGCAGGCTGCTCGACAGAGTCGGGCTCGACGTGGATCCACGGACACCGATGGAGCGGCTGAGTCTCGCGCAAACCCAGCTCGTCGAGATCGCACGCGCGCTGTCTACCGACGCACGGATCGTGATCTTCGACGAGCCCACAGCGACGCTCACGGTCCCCGAGAAGGAGCGACTGCTCGGACTCGTGCGGGGCCTGCGTGAGCGGGGCGTCGCGGTGATCTACATCTCGCATCACCTCGAAGAAATCTTCAGCGTCTGTGACCGCGCAACCGTTCTCCGCAACGGCACCACCGTAGGCACTCGCGACGTCGATAAGCTGACCACGGCCGAGGTAGTACGGATGATGGTTGGCCGGGACCTGGCCAACCATCATCCCTTCCCCGATGACGTCATCCCCGGCGAGGTCCTGCTCGAAGTCGATGACCTTCACGTACCGGCACTGGGGCGCCGTGTGTCATTCACGGTGCGTGCCGGAGAAATCGTGGGCATGGCCGGGCTGGTCGGCGCTGGCCGCACCGAAACCGTGCGGGCGGTGTTCGGCGCGGACGGTCCGTCCAGCGGCACTGTGCGGATGCACGGTCGACCGGTCCGGATCCGCGATCCCCGCGACGCCGTACGCGCTGGCATAAGCCTCGCAACCGAGGACCGGAAGCAGCAGGGTCTGGTGCTGGAAATGGGCTGTGACGTGAACGTCAGCCTCGCGACCCTGTCCAGGGTCACCCGACGCGGATTGCTGCAACGCCGCAAGGAGCGCCGCGAAACAACCGAGATCGCCAACAGGATGCGGGTGAAAGTCGGCGCCATAGGGACTGCCGTCGGCACCCTGTCAGGCGGAAACCAGCAAAAAGTCGTGCTCGGTCGATGGCTCTACCGCGAGTCGGATGTGTTGATCGTCGATGAACCCACGCGCGGTATCGACATCGGCGCTCGCCACGAAATCTACGGGCTTCTCGGTGCGCTCGCTCGCCAGGGCAAAGCGATCGTGATGGTCTCCTCGGATCTCAGCGAGCTGATGGGGATGTGCCATCGCATCCTGGTTTTTTCGCGCGGCCGGATTGCCGCGAACGTGCCCCGTACGGAATTCGATCAGGAAGGCATTCTCACCCACGCCTACGCCGAGTTCCTCAATACCCCGCAAACCAGTAATCCAGAAGCATTAGCGCCGCCGGTTCCTGCCGGGGCGCACGAGGAGAGGAGGGCGAGACCATGACGGAAACAACAGTGGAAGCGCTCGCTCCGCGCGTCCCGTTATCGACACGCGCAGCACGCTGGGTACTCGGCGAAACCGGGATCGGGCTCGTGCTGATCGCGCTGATCCTTTTCTTCATGGCCACCGCGCCCAACTTCGCCACCGAGCAGAACATTGCGAACATTCAGACGCAAATCACGCTCAACACGATTCTTGCCGCCGGACTGACGTTCGCCATCCTTGTTTCAGGCATCGACCTGTCGGTCGGTTCGGTTCTCGCACTCAGCGCCATGGTTGCGGGTCTTGTCATTACCAGCGGCATGCCCGTACCGCTGGCGATCCTCTGCGCAATCCTCGCCGCGCTGTTCGTGGGCCTGGTGTGTGGATTCATCAACGGCTACGTTTCGGTCCGCTGGTCGGTGCCGGCGTTCATCGTCACTCTCGGTATGCTCAATATCGCCCGCGGTGCGGCCCTGCAAACCACTGACGCCGCTGCTGTCTTCGGCTTTCCGGAGTCGTTCAAGAACTTCGGCACCGCAACTTTCCTGGGCATGCCAGCGGTTTTCATCGTCGCGTTGCTGGTGATCGCTATCGGGCAATTCGTCCTCACCCGCACAGTATTCGGCCGTCTGCTATTCGCGATCGGCAACAACGAGGAATCGGTTCGTCTCGCCGGACATCGCACCTCGCGGTACAAGATTGCGGCGTTCTGCATCTCTGGCGCGATGGCCGGACTCGCCGCGATCATCTACTTGACCCGTCTGCACACCGCGAGCCCCATCATCGGCCAGGGCTACGAGCTCACCGCCATCGCAGCGGTGATTATCGGCGGCACCAGCCTGTTCGGCGGCAAAGGTTCACTTATCGGCACATTCCTCGGCGCGTGCCTGCTCGGTGTGCTCACCAACGGCTTGCTGCTACTCGGCGTCGGTGACTTCGCACGGCAGATGGTCACCGGTGCCGTCATCGTGCTCGCCGTGATCATCGACTATTACCGCCAGAAGATGTCGGCCCGGCTCAACACCGGACTCCCCGGTTAGTGTTCCAGGACACTGGCCACCCTCTGCACAAGACCATGACTGCACTCATGGAGGAGACCCCAATGACGATCCGTAAACGCCTGAAATCCTTTCTGACCGCCGGATTCATCGGAGCGACCCTTGCTGGATGCCTGGGCGTTGCCGGAACCGGGATCGCAAGCGCAGCCGATGTCGTGGATGGAACGTCGTCGGACCCCGGAACCGCGGACCGCGCCAAGGTCATCGTGGACACCGACATGGGCCAACTGAACGACGATGCGATTGCGTTGTTCATGCTCACCCAATCGTCGGACAAGGTGAATCTACTTGGCGTCACCACTGTCGCCGGCAATACATGGCTCGAAGAGGGAACCCAATATACGCTGCGACAGCTGCAACTCGTGGGCCGGTCCGACGTTCCCGTGTTCATGGGCGCCGGGGAGCCTCTGATGGGCAACCGACAGCCTGTCCTCGCCGCTGAGCAAGCGCTCTACGGCAACTCCGAATACCTCGGTTCATGGGCTCGCGAGCGCCCCGAGTCCTACACCGCCCTCGGGGAAGCGCCCTACGGTGGATACGCGGAAGCCGAACCCGAGGACCAGCACGCGGTCGAATTTCTCGCCGAGCAGATCCGGGCCAACCCCAAGGAGATCACGCTCTTTGCGCTAGGCCCCGCCACGAACATCGCTCTGCTCGCGCGCATGTACCCTGACGTGGTTCCGCTCGTCAAGGAAGTGATCTACATGGGTGGGGCAATCGACATCCCGGGTAACACGACACCCGCTGCCGAGTTCAACTGGTGGTACGACCCAGAGGCGATCCGGATCGCTCTCCGGGCGCCATTCCCGAAGCAGACCGTCGTCCCGAACGACGTCGCCGAGCGGGTCTACTACACGAAGACCCAATACGATCGCATCGTCGCCGGCGCCGACACACCGATCACGAGGATGTTCAAAGACCTGCAGGGCAAGCGCTGGGAGGAGAATCCCGACCGCCAGACATTCGTGTGGGATGCGATCACCACGGCAATCTTCCTCGACCGCTCGATCGCTACCGACGTCGAGTCGCGGTACATCGACGTCGACACGACATACGGGCCGAACTACGGCCGGTCCATCGGATACCACGACAGCCGCCGGCGTGACTCAGACGAGGGCAAAGGCTTTCCGGTCGGTACCCAGAAAGTCGACATAGTGTTCGACATCGATCGTGACAGGTTCTGGAACCTGTACACCGATCTGATGGGCGCACCGCTGCCCTGATTTCGGGCGTAACTCAGGCTTTAGCGACTGTGGGTGTGGCCTTCTGCCGGTCACACCCACACAGTCGTTCACAAGCACGTGCTAATGGTGGACCGGCGCGATATTCGCGTTGTGGCGCAGCCGGTTGTCCGGGTCAAAGCGGCGTTTCACCCGGGAAAGCCGCTCGACGACGTCCCGTTGATAGGCTTCATCGACGCGGTCGGCATACTCGTCGGCAGTGAGGAAGTTGACGTACGCACCGCCCACCGAGTGCGCGCGCATCGCCGACCAGAACGCCCTCGCCCAGCCCACGTGCTCCTCGGTCTGCGCCGGATCCGTCCACGACGCGGCGATATTGAGCACGTACTCGGAGTCCCTGAGCGCGACGGCGGGATCCGCCTCCTGCCCGGGCTGACGACGCGCCGCGCCGCCGAGGTGCATCAGAAGGACCCCGGAGTGCGGCGATGCGATGCGCTCGGCGTGGCCGAGTAGCGTGTCCGTCGCGGCGTCGGAGATCTCGTCGAGGAACGCCGATTTCCAGTAATAGTGGCGTCCCGGTGGCTGCACTGCGTCGAGCATGGCCTGGTGGGTCCGGAACGGCTTCGGCGCGATGACATCGGCGAGCGGGCGGCCCCTCTCACGCACGGGCTCGACAGCCGCCTCCCCGTCCGCCACCGGACCGGCATAGCACACGGCGATAGCCGCGATCAGCTTGCCGTGCACCGACTCCGGCAGAAACGGCGCCGGCGGAGCCGGCCGCAGGATGAGCAGCGTCGTGACCTCCGGTGCCGCGGCGGCCGTGAAATCCCGGAAAAGGGCGACCACGTCCCTGGCGTCCCGGAAATCGTGCACGACCATTCCGCCGAGCACCGTGGGCCCGACCGACGCCGTGCGGAAAGAGAAGCCCGTGACGATACCGAAGTTACCGCCACCACCACGCAGCGCCCAGAACAGATCCGGATCGCTGTCCGGCGTCACGGTGAGCGAACGCGCATCGGCGGTAACCATGTCCACGGCGCTCAGGTGGTCACAGGTCAGCCCGAATCGGCGGGTAAGCCAGCCGAACCCGCCACCCAGGGTCAATCCGGCCACGCCGGTGGTGGTCACGATGCCGCTGGGCACGGCTTGAGCGAAAGGTTGGGTCTCGCGGTCCACGTCGGCCCAGGTGGCACCTCCCTGCACCCACGCATGGCCGCTGTCGGGTTGCGCACGCACGGCATGCATGGCCGAAAGATCGATCACCAGGCCATCGTCGCACAGCGCGGTGCCGGCGATGTTGTGCCCGCCACCGCGAACGGAGAAGTCCAGGTCGCGCTCGCGGGCAAAGCGCACGCATTCGATGACATCGGCGGCCCCGCGGCATCGGGCGATCAGTGCCGGACGGGTGGCGATCATGGCGTTCCAGAGACTTCGGGCCTCCTCGTAGCCGGCAGTATCCGTGGTGTAGAGCTCACCGCCGAGGCGGTCGCCGAACGCAGTCACATCAGCGGCCGTGACAGAGGCGATATCGCCGTCGACTCGCTTGCAGGCAATGGCACTCATGACAGGCTCCCCGTTGTGTGGCATCTCCCACGCTACGCCGGTGGGCCCGGGGAACAAGTTCAGGGATTGAAGCGTTGGTTGCCGACTGCCTGCGGCTCGTCGGCGAACACGCTCAATCCGAGCCAGTGGTGCATGCTACGGCGCAGCCTCAGGGGCCCGTACAGCGTGACCCGGCCGCGATCCACGGCCGCTTGCAGCGACAGGCTCCCGATCCAGATGGCGGACATGGTGCGCAAGTCGGAGACGACATCCAGGTCCGGCTCGTGCCCGGGATCCTTCGGGCAGAGATCCACCTCGGTGTCTTCCACCAGCAGCCACCAGTCGCGGTGGGCCGGACGCACGTCGGGATACCGGAAGTGGATGCACACCGGCGTCCATGGCAGCGCGTGGACCTGGATGCGCCGGCGCATGTCCCACATGAGCAGCCCCACGTCCAGGTCTTCCTCCAGGAGATGGCTGCGCACCCAGCGCTGCCCCCAGCGCCCGGCCATCTCCACCATCGGCGCCAGCTCCTCGCCCGCCCGGGTCAGGTGGTACTCCCAGGCGAGCCCGCGCGCGGCGTGCCGGCGCTCGACGACCCCCTGCTCCTCCAGGGACTTCAGGCGCTGCGTCAGCAGGCTGGTCGATATCAGCGGTATGCCGCGGCGAATGTCGTTGAAGCGGTGAGAGCCGGACAACAGCTCGCGGATGATCAGCAGCGTCCAGCGCTCACTGAGGATCTCCGCCGCCTTGGCCACCGGACAGAACTGGCCGTAACCCTTCATACCGACGATGGTAGACGGTGGGTAACGCTGCGCCAGTGCAAATTCCGAAGTGCGGCTTGCGCCCCCGTCTCGGTCGCGCCATGCGCGGATTCGCGTTGGGGCGGGGATGAGCAAAGAAAAGGCTCAGACCGGGGGTTTTCTACGTGTGGCGGTGGGCAATGGGAGGGAACACAAAGCGCAAGGAAGCCCGAACCGTGACATTGGCCGATTTCGGAGGATGCATTCGTAACCGCTCCCCGGCTCAACTGAGCGACGGCGCCGCGGAGCAACCCACAGCGGTTCGGGATAGGCGGGGCGGACAGCGGCGGGAGCGTATGCCGCCAGGGAGGGCGGCATACGAGCTTACAGGGACGTACTTGCAGCGTCTCCCGCCGCTGTCCGCCCCGCCTATCCGTGGCAGAGCGTTTGACTTACCCGTCTGCATCGCGGTTTTGGGCTCTTCGGCGAGCCCGCTACCTCGCCGCCGGCAGCCAAGGGCTGTTCCGAGTAACGTGCGGCTTCGCCGCCTCGTGTTCATGCCCGGATCCGATGCGCGTGCGCGCACGCGTCCGGGCCTACGCGTTCCAACTTCTTTGTGTGTACCTTGTGCTCCCTACGCGCTGGCCGCCTGCCGCGGCTGCGTCTCGTCGACCTCGACGAGCTGCGCGAGCGCATTCTCGAACGCCCTGGCGGTAAGGCCCGTACGCTGCGGATTGGCTGCATGGACCGCCTGCAGCGCACTGCGAACGGTTGCAGAGACGTCGGCGAATATCGCCTCGTCGGAGACCTCGAAGCCGCCCTCCATGAGCAGGGCGAACACCCGCGCCATGCCGCAATTGGCGATGAAATCCGGAATCAGCGCCGCGTGACGGTCGGCGTATTCGCAGATATCGCCGTAGAAGATTTCCGGATCGTCGAACGGCACGTTCGCGCCCGAGGCGATGACCTCCAGCCCCCCGGCGAGCATGGCGTCCACCTGCTCGCGGGTGACCAGGCGGGAGGCCGCACAGGGCATGAACACCTCCGCGCCCACGTCCCAGATGCGGCGGTTGACCTCCTCGAAGGAGAGCAGATCGTCAGCGTGCAGGGAGTTACCACGCTTGGCGAGGTAGAGCTCGCGCACCCGCGCCTCGTCGAGGCCCTGCTCGTCGATGATGCCGCCCACGCGATCGACGATGCCAACCACCCGTGCCCCGGCACGGGCCAGGTACCAGGCAGCCGCCGCACCCACGTTGCCCCAACCCTGGACGATGACCCGCTTGCCGGCGACGTCACCGTCCCACAGGTCGTAGTAGTGGCGCACGGACTCAGCCACGCCCCAGCCAGTGATGAGATCGGCGACGGTGTACTTGCGCGGCACGTCCGGTGTGTAGCGGCTGTCCTCGGTGATCTTGGAAACACCCATGCGCAGCTGCCCGACCTTCTGGATGAGCTCGCTCTCGCGGGGCTGGAAGTGGCCGCGCACCACCCCCTCCTGGGGATGCCACAGACCGTAGCCCTCGGTGAGGGGAATCACCTCGCCCACCTCGTCGACATTGAGATCACCGCCGGTGCCGTAGTAGTTCTTCAGCAGCGGTGCCACGGCGTGGTACCAGCGGCGCAGCACGCCCTCCTTGCGGGGGTCGGCCGGGTCGAAGTCGATGCCCGACTTGGCGCCGCCGATGGGCGGCCCGGAAACCGTGAACTTCACTTCCATGGTCTTGGCGAGGCTCTCCACCTCGCGGCGGTCGAGGCCCTTGCGCATGCGCGTGCCGCCGCCGGCGGCACCGCCGCGCAGACTGTTGATCACCACCCAGCCGCGCGCATCGGTCTCGGAGTCGTTCCACTCGAAGACGATCTCCGGGGCGCGGTTTTCGAACGCTCGCAACAGCTCCTTCATCGCGGTCACCTGTCGAAGAGAATCGGGGGAGAGGGTCACCGGGGCGGCGGCGCCACCCCGGTCGCGCGTCGTCAGCCGGCGAAGTTGGCGACGAAGATCACCAGGATCGCCGCCGGTGCGACGAATCGCATGATGACGAGCCAGACGCGATACAGCCATTCGGGCATGCCGAGCGCCTCGGCACTCGCCTTGCGGCTCATCACCCAGCCGGCGAACACCGCCATCAGCAACCCGCCCAGCGGCATGAAGATATTGGCGGTGAGGAAGTCGTAGATGTCGAACAGCGTCTTGCCCTCGAACATGGGCACGGCATCGAGTGGCGCGAAGTCCGACCAGATATTGAGCGAGAACACCGTGGTCATGCCCACCAGCCACGCGGCGACGCCGGCGACGATGGCGCCGGTGGAGCGGGAGAGCCCCTTCTCCTCCAGCCAGGCCGCCTGGGACTCGAGCATGGACAGCGACGACGTCCAGGCCGCGACTACCAGCAGCACGAAGAACAGCGTGCCGAAGAACACCCCACCGGGCATCTTGCCGAAGGCGATGGGCAGGGTCTGGAACACCAGCCCGGGCCCGGCACCCGGCTCCAGGCCATTGCCGAAGACGATAGGGAAGATCGCCAGCCCCGCGGTCAAGGCAATGACCGTGTCCATGATCGCCACGGTCACCGAGGCGCGGGCGATGCTCGCATTGCCCGGCAGGTACGAGCCGTAGGCCATCATCGCGCCGCTGGCGAGGCTCAGGGTGAAGAAGCTGTGGCCCATGGCCGCGAGCATGCCCTCGGCGGAGAGCTTGGAGAAATCGGGCTGGAAGAGGAACGCCACCGCCTCGCCCATGGCCCCGTTGGCGACGTTGTAGCCGACCAGCATCAGCAGCATGACCGCCAGCGCCGGCATCAGCCAACGCACGGCGCGCTCCACGCCGGCACGTACGCCGGCGGCGGAAACCCCCACGGTCAGCAGCATGAACAGCGTGTGCCAGATCGTCAGCTCACCCGGCGAGCTCACCAGGCTGCCGAACAGGCCACCAATCTCCTCGGCGGACGCACCGGTGAATGCCCCGCCCACCGCGTGCACCACGAACGGCAGCGCCCAGCCGGCGACCACGCTGTAGAAAGACAGAATGATGAAAGCGGTGACCGTCGCGATGATGCCGACCACCCCCCAGCGATGCCCGCCGGTCTCGGTCTCGCTGTTGTAGCGCATGGCGCCGATGGGGCTGCGCCGGGCGCGCCGGCCGAGCATCACCTCGGTCATCATCACCGGCAGGCCGATCGCGGCGATGCAGCCCAGGTAGAACAGCACGAATGCGCCGCCACCGTACTCACCGGTGATATAGGGAAACTTCCAGATATTGCCGAGTCCCACGGACGACCCGGCTGCCGCGAGAATGAACGCCAGACGGGTGGACCAGGTCGGCCGGGCGCCCGCGCCCGTTGTGACGCCGCTTACGGCGTCCGCAGCAGTAGTGGACATGGATTTACCTCTCCTCGCTCTTGCGATACGAAACGATCCGTGACACCGCCCGGGGCGGGCGGTGCCGGATCATACTTGTGGTACGCAGTTGAAACCCGGAACGGGTCGGCCTATTGCTGGCCTTCGTCGAGCACGCCGCGACGCATCTGGTCTTCTTCGATGGACTCGAACAGGGCCTGGAAATTGCCCTCGCCGAAGCCCTCGTTACCCTTGCGCTGGATGAACTCGAAGAAGATCGGGCCGATCACGGTCTCGCTGAAGATCTGCAGGAGCAGGCCCTGCCCCTGGGTGGGGGCACCGTCGATGAGAATGTTGCGCTGGCGCAGCGCCTCCAGGTCCTCACCGTGGCCGGGCACGCGCTCGTCGACCTTCTCGTAGTAGGTATCCGGCGTGGTCATCAGCTTCAGGCCGCTGCCCGTGAGTCCGTCGACGGTGGCGCAGATGTCGCCGGTTCCCAGGGCAATGTGCTGGATGCCCTCGCCGTTGTACTCGCGCAGGAACTCCTCGATCTGGCTCTTGTCGTCGGCCGATTCGTTGATCGGGATGCGGATCTTGCCGTCGGGGCTGGTCATGGCCCGGGAATGCAGCCCGGTGAGCTTGCCCTCGATATCGAAGTAACGGATCTCGCGGAAATTGAAGAGATCCGTGTAGAACTCCGCCCAGTGGTCCATGCGGCCACGGCCCACGTTGTGGGTCAGATGGTCGATGTAGGTCAGGCCCACGCCCTCGGGATGCTGGTCCACGCCTTCGATGGGCTCGAAGTCCACGTCATAGATGGACTGCTCGCCATAGCGGTCCACCAGATAGACCAGGGAGCCGCCGATGCCCTCGATGGCGGGGATGTTCAGCTCCATGGGGCCGGTCCTGGCCTCCACCGCCTTCGCCCCCCTGGCGACCAGGGCATCGAGGGCAGCCGCCGCGTCCGTCACGCGGAAGGCCATGGCGTTGGCGCAGGGGCCGTGTTCGCGGGCGAAGGCCGCACCGTGGCTGTCCGGCTCGGCATTGACGATGAAGTTGATCGTGCCCTGGCGGAACAGGCTGACGTTCTTGCTGCGGTGGCGGGCGATTTCGGTGAAGCCCATGCGCCGGAACAGCGCCTTGAGCTCTTCGGGTTCGGGGGCGGCGAACTCGACGAACTCGAATCCGTCGGTGCCGATGGGGTTTTCCCAGAGATTCTCGTGCTTCTCGGCCGCGCTCATGATGCTCCTCCTCGCTGCGGATTGCCGTTCAGCGTGGGTGAGACGATACCGCACGCGGCGCGCGCTGTTTTTGCAGAAACCGCTCTTACCGAGCACACTATGCATCAATCACGCATTGATCAAAGTCAAAGTGCAATGACTTCGCGATACCTGGAATTCGACGCCTACGACCGGCGTCTGCTCGCCGCGATTCAGGACAACGGCCGGCTGTCCAACGTCGAGCTCGCCGAGCGGGTTCACCTGTCGGCTTCACAGTGCCAGCGGCGGTTGAAGAAACTCGAGGGCGCCGGTGTGATCCGGGGTTACGCGGCGCTGCTGGACCGCCGCGAAGTGGGCCTGCGGGTGATGGCGTTCGTCAACGTCTCACTGGAGAAGCATGGCACCGATCCCGCGCGCGAATTCTCACGCACCATCGACGATTTCCCGGAAGTGCTGGAATGCTGGGCGGTGAGCGGGGACTCCGACTACCTCATGCGGGTGGTCTCACGGGACCTGGAGAGCTTCTCGAACTTCCTGCTCCACGAGCTGCTGGGCATGCCCATGGTGGCCAGCGTGCGCTCGAACATCCTGCTGCAGCGGATCAAGGAGACCACCACCCTGCCCCTGGATCAGCTCACCCGGGACGAGCGCTAACGCACGCGCCGCAACGCGGAGAGCTCATCGATGAGATCGAGCGCCAGTGCCACGCCGGCAAGGTTGACCCCGAGATCCCGCGTCAGGCGGGTGGCACGCTGCACCCGCGTTACCGCGACGCCCGTGAACCGCCAGTCAGCGAGGGACTCGCCGGCGATCGGCTCCACCACGCCTTCGTCCACCAGCGCGAGCAGCCACGATTCATCGACGCGGCACGCGGCCGTGAGCTCACGTGCGGTCCACTCGCTGCTGTGATCGAGCACCACGCCGACCACTTCGGTGCGCCATTCCGCCATCGCCGTCACCTCCAGCGAATGTGCCGGGGCCTTTCGGGTGCCGAACATGCCGGGCTCATCCGCGGTGACGCCGTCACCGGCGCCACGACGGGCAGTCAGTACGAAAACAGATCGCCCTGCCCGGCTTTTACCTTCCCGCTCTTGCGCTCGAGACGCAGCCTGCGCCGGCGGGTGGTCTCGAGCGTCGGCCGCAGCCGGTCCGTCCACGCAAGGGCCGTGTGCCAGTCCCGGCGCACGTGCTCGTGATACTTGGCGAGCGCCTCCGCCGCCCGCTCGTCGCCAGCCTCCGCCAGCGTTTGCCACAACGCGAGAGCCCCCTCCCAGTCACCGGAACGGCGCCGCAGCCGCGCCAGCTCGTGCCGCCCGGCCGGTGTCAACGCCGGCGCGGCCTCGAGCACCCTGCGGGCATCGCCCTCCCGTCCGGCCCGGTACCAGGCGCGCGCGGCGGCCAGCGGGCAGGCTCCCCATGCCTGGGGCTCGGCGTGGGCGGCAGCCAACGCCGGCCACAGCGCCGCGAGGGAGGTGAGATCCTGAAGATTATGGCGCAGCACGGCCGGCAGGCGGGCGGTCTCCCCGTGCTGGACGAGATCGAACCAGACGAGCGGCGCCTGACTGCCCGGCAGGTCGTCCTCGCGCTGCAAACCGAGCAGATGCTGCTCGGCGGTCGCCAGGCGGCAGTCCGGCCAGGCATGGCGGAATAGCCGGCGCGCCGGATGGAGCAGATCCACGTGCTCGGCGCCCTCCAGCGGGTGATCCTGGCGGGCGAGGCGGAAACGGTCCTTGAGCAACGGGGCATCGAAGCTCTTCCCGTTGTAGGTCACCAGCTGGGCGTCATCGCCGAGCGCCGTGCGTACGGCAGCGAGCAAGCCCGGCTCACCGCCGAAGCCGGTCATCAGGAACTGACGCACATGCAACGAGCCGGCGGCGAACCGTGCCAGCCCGACGAGATACGCGACCGTCCCCGTGCCACCGGCGAGCCCGGAGGTCTCGGTATCCACGAACACGGCCCGTTCGCCGGGCAACGGCCCGATGCCCGGCAACAGGCTGGCATCCGCCGATGGTCCGTCGACATCGCCATCCCGGGGAACGCGTGTCTCCACGCAAAGCACGCGCTCATCGATCGCCTCGCCGCCGAGGGCGCGCGCCAGCGTCTCGACCTCCACGGGCTGGCGGTTCCGCCCCGGGCCGAGGCGGCCGGCACCGCCGACACGTTCCAGCCGCTCGCGCAGCGACGTGCCCCCTTCCCCGGCACCGCCCGGTGTGGCCGGCCTGGCGCCGCCCTGGCGGCGCAGCGTGTCAAGACGTCGTTTGAGGCTCATGCCCGATGAACAAACCCAGTACCGTCAGCGCGACGGTCTTCGGGGAGAACCCGCGCTGCTCGTCGGACGCCAGGATGGGCCCGACGCACGCGGGGCAGCCGAACTCGCAACCACATGCCTGCACCAGTGCGTGGGCGTCGCCGGCCACCGCCTGGCGCTGATCGTACAACGGCGCGGACAGGCCCACGCCGCCGGGGTAGTTGTCGTAGAGGAATACCGCCGGCTTGAAGTGCTGCTGCGCATCCGGGTCGAGCTCGCCGCCGTCCAGCGTCTTCATCGCCCCCCGGCCGGCGGCCCCCACGGTGGCGAACCAGCGCGCGTCGCCGTCCCCCACGGCGCGGCCGAGATCGTTGGGCTCGGCCATGGTGCGCAACGCCGCCACGTGATGCATGGCGTAAGCGGCCCCCAGAAAGCCGTCCAGCGCCTGCTGGCGGCTTTCGAAGGCTGCCCGCAGCGCCTCGGGGGCGAGCTGCCACCACACGGCGGTGGTGTGCATCTCCTGGTCGGGCAGATGAATGTTGCCGAAGCCGATGTTCTCGTGGGTGTAGTAGCGGATCTTCTTGTAGCCGGGTATGCGCCGGACCAGATGCACCTCGCCGCGGGCGGTCTCGCGGCGGCCGTCGCGGTCGGCCTCGAAGTTCTCCAGGATCTTCAGTCGGGTGTAGTCGATGGCGTCGGTGTAGTAATCCGCCCGGGTCTCGCGCACATAGGCCTTGCGCCCGTCCCAGTCGAGATGCTCCACCTGGTACGGGCTCGCCTGGACCATATAGATGGCACCCTCGTAGAGGGTTTCCGGCGCGCTGGAATAGTCCACCTCGGCGATGATGCGCTTGCCACCGTCGGTGGTATCGATCACGACGAAGTTGCCTTCGGCCACCGAGCGCAGGCTCACGCTGTTGGCGGGGTAGCTGTCCTCCGTCCAGTGCCAGGCATCGTCCTCGCGATGGAGCACGCCCTGCTCCTCGAGGTATCCCAGCAGCTCCTCCAGATCCTCGCCGCCGAAACGCTCGCCCTTGCGGAACGGCAGCTCGAAGGCTGCACAGCGCACGTGGTCGAGAAGAATCAACAGCTGATCCGGCGCGATACGGGCATGTTCCGGGGAGGCGCCCAGGAAGAACTCCGGGTTACGCACGATGTACTGATCCAGCGGCTGGCTGGAGGCCACGAGCACGCCCAGCGCCGTACGCTCGCGCCGCCCGGCCCGGCCAAGCCGCTGCCAGGTCGCGGCGATGGTACCGGGGTAGCCGGTCAGCAGGCATACGTCCAGCGAGCCGATATCGACGCCCAGCTCCAGCGCCGAGGTGGCGATCACGCAGTCCACCTCGCCCCCGCGTAACGCCTTCTCGGTAGTGCGGCGCTCGGTGGGCAGGTACCCGCCACGATAGGCGGCGACCCGCGTCGCCTTGCGCGGATCACGGTCGAAGATGTCTTTCAGGTACTTGGTGATCACCTCCACCATCAGCCGCGAGCGCGCGAAGATGATGGTCTTCATGCCGCCGCGCACCGCCATGCGGGCGATGCGTGTCACCTGGGAGCGTGCCGAGGCGCGGATGCCGAGGTCGGCGTTGATCACCGGCGGGTTCCACAGCAGCAGGTGCTTCTCGCCAGCGGGTGCGCCACTTTCGGTGATGGCCCGGACCTCGTCACCGACGAGCTGGCTGGCGAGCTCGCCCGGGTTGGCAATCGTCGCCGAGGAGAGAATGAACACCGGATCGCTGCCGTAGAAACGACAGACCCGGCGCAGCCGCCGGATCACGTTGGCGACGTGGGAGCCGAACACGCCGCGATAGGTGTGAGTCTCGTCGATGACCACGTATTTCAGGGACTCGAAGAACTGCGCCCACTTCGTGTGGTGCGGCAGCACCCCCTGGTGAAGCATGTCCGGATTGGAGACGACGATGTCGCCGCGGGTCCGCACCGCCTTGCGGGCATCCCCGGGCGTGTCGCCGTCGAATGTGTAGGCGCGGATGCCGAGCCCGCCGGCTTCGTTGAGCTCCATGAGCTCGGCGACCTGGTCCTGGGACAACGCCTTGGTGGGAAAGAGGTACAGCGCCTTGGCCCGTTCCTTCAATGCATCCTGGAGCACCGGCAGGTTGTAGCACAGCGTCTTGCCCGAGGCGGTGGGCGTGACCACCACCGTATGACGACCGGCGCGGATCGCCTCCCAGGCCGCCCGCTGGTGGCTGTAGAGGCGCTCGATGCCGCGCCCGCGTAGCGCCCCGGCGAGCCGCGGATCGAGCTCGTCCGGCAGCTCGGCGTACCGCCCGTCCCGCGCCGGCACCGTCAGCTCGCCGGTGATCCGCCCACGGTACTTGCGCCGCAGCCGCCCGCCCAGCCGCCGCACGGGATCGGCGCTCGCCGATGGTCTGGCCTGCTGTGCCGATGCGCTCATGCGTGTCGTGTCCCCCGATATCCCGTGGCGAGTTGAAGGAAGCAAGTTTCAAGTGGCAAGTGGCACACGCCGTGCTCCAGGCAAAGCATTGCGGCCCGGAACCCGGCTGCTCAACTGCGCGACTCCCAGCGCTCGTATGTCGACGAGCCCGAAGCGCTGGCCAACAGGCCGCGCGCAGAGATGTCGGCTGCCAAGAGCAGCCAACCTACGTGGCCACGCAAGCGGCAAACTGCAAGCAGTCGTAGATACTCCGTTGCCGGTCAACTCGTAGGTCGGTTGCTCTTGGCAACCGACTTTCCCCGCACGGGTTCCGCCCTTCGCACCCGGCAGCCGAACCCGTCCCACAGAGTGACCGATGTCGGGCACCGCCTGCGGCGGTCCCCGACCTACGTGACCGAACCCACGGAACCGACCGGGCAACGCCGCCGTGCTCGCCGAAGCACCGCCGCTGCACCAATGGCCGTAGGTCGGCGAGCGCGCAGCGCTGGCCGACAGGCCACACGCAGAGATGTCGGCTGCCAAGAGCAGTCGACCTACGTGCCCGCGATGGACTGCGCTGCGCTCCGTCCACCCCACGCTCGCGGCGCCTTCATGCGATAGTGTGCCCGTGCTACGTGCCGCACTTGGAACTCGAAACGTTCAACTTGCAACTCGCGGTTCGCAACTCGCAACCTCGCCCTGCGTTGAACTACCCTACGCGCCGTCCATGCCGCGTCGCCCTTCACCGAAGGCCCATGTGCGGGTTAGATTAGAGAACGCCTGGAAAACGGACAAGCGCCATGCAGCCACTCACCCGTCGTCAACAGCAGATTCTCGACTTCCTCCGCGATTGCGCACGCGAAGGCGAGGCCCCCACCCTGGGGGAAATATGCACGGCTTTCCGTCTGAAATCCCGCGGCTCTCTGCACAAGCATATCCAGGCGCTTGTGGCCGCCGGGTTCGTGGCGCCGATGAACGGCCGGCGGCGGGGCGTTCACCTCACCAAGCAGGCAACCGACGCCGACGGACTGCCCATGCTCGGCCGCATCGCCGCCGGCCGCCCCATCGAGGCGGTGCGCGACCATGAGCGCGTCGCCGTGCCGCCGCAGCTTCAGGGCCGTGGCGAGTGCTACGTCCTCCAGGTGCGCGGCGATTCCATGATCGACGAGGGCATTTTCGACGGCGACTGGGTCATCGTCGAACACCGCAGCCGTGCGGACAACGGCGAGCTCGTCGTCGCCCTGGTCGACGACGAGGCCGCGACCCTCAAGCGCATCGAGCAGCAGCCGGGCGAGGTGGTCCTCCACCCGGCGAATGCCGACCACGAGCCGCAGCACTACACGCCCGATCAGGTCACTATCCAGGGTGTCGTCGTCGGCCAGATGCGGCGTTACTGAGACAACGCTCCCACCGGCCACCACCGCCGGTCACTGGCCGTGAGCGTACGGTGGCGAACCAGCCGCCGGAGGTCGAACCCCTCGACCGCCACCGCCGGGACCGCGAGCGCGAACACGCCGCCCGCAGGCCGTTGGCACGACCCTCGCCGCGCTCCAGGCGGGCGGCGGCTGACAGTGCCGCCGTCGCCGAATCGCACAGGATGCCGAGCGACTGCGCCACGCGCCCCGGAACGGCGCCGGGCGTCGTCGATGGACGGTGCCACCGGTTGGCTCACAGCCAGTTGGCGTAGAGCACCAGCGCCACCGTCGTCACAGCCACCATCACGGCGCCGTAGCGGGCGTTGGCAACGATAATGCGGCGCGGGGCGATGTCGTACGCGCCCTGCAGTGCCAGATTGAGTCCCGACAGGGGGCTGACCGCCACACCGATGGCCCAGCCCGCGAGAAAGGTCATGGCGAGCAGACTCGGATCGGGATCGAGCGGGGCGAGCAGAGTGCCGAACGCCGCGATGCCGATCAGCGGGTGCACCCCGACCAGGGCCAGCAGCACCATGCACGCCAGCACCAGGCCGGCCTGCCAGCCGCCGAAGCCGGAAAACGGCACCCAGCCGCCGAGAGTGGCGACCACGCTCTCCAGCCCCGCCGCCATCACGCCGGCGGCGAGGAACAGCGTCAGCTCGTTGGCCATCAACGGCAGCCGCGCGGTCACCTGGCGGCTAAGCAACGCCGCCGGCCGGGCTTCGCGGAATGGCAGAATGAGCGCCGTGAGCGCCGGCGCCAGCACCGTGATGATGCCCAGCACCGACAGGTCTGGCGCGAGCCCGTGCAGAATCAGGATCACCGCCGCCAGCACGGCGGGCAGCCAGAGACTGCCGGCATGCAGGGGATAGCCGCGAAAATCGTCCAGCCGCTCGCGGGCGAGCTCCACCGCCGTGATCGCCAGCGCGAGCAGCGCCACCGGTAGCCCGACGGCAATCACGCGCTCCAGCCGTGCCCCCGGCGCATAGGTCAATGCGGCGGCCATGGCGGCGAAAAACGGCGACCAGAACGCGGCGCTGGCGAATCCACGGGTGAGCACGCGAAGCTGCTGGTCGTCGATGTGGCCGGCCGAGGCCATGCGATGGGCCATGATGAACACAGTGGAGAGGTTGACCACCGCCCCGAACGCGTGGAGTCCGACCAGGGTTCCCACCACCCCGCGTCGACCGGCGGGTAGCGTTTCGCCGGGTTCGTCCGCCGGCGCCGCGATCAGGCGCAGGAATCCCACGGCCGCGAGCATGCCCAGCAACGCGGCATTACCGGCAAGCGCCCGCCCCCACGGCAGGCGCACACCGCAATACACGCCCCAGGCCAGCCCGGCCACGCCGACGATCATCAACGCCACGGCCTGAACCCGCGAACGCCGTGCCACATCCGGCCACAGCACAACGCCCGAGAGCCAGGCGCATACACCCGCGGGAGCAAGCGGCAGGCCGGCGATGAACGCGTGGGCGCCGGCGAAGGCCATTGCCAGGGCGATGGCGATGCCCGCCACAGCGCGACGGCGGCGGCGGCGGGCTTGCTTCTGGATTCGGGTTTCCGACATGCTTCGCGGCGACGATACGAAAGCTCACAGTATACTTGCCCGCCTAACGGTTACGCACGGTACCGGCCCGGCCATTCACCGGAATCGGGAAAAACCGCGCGCGGACTGCCTTGATGCACGAACCCGGCCCGCGCATCCTTGCACGCTCCGCGGCTCCGGCGCCGCGCCGTATTCCCAGGAGACGAACACGTCATCATGAGTCTCGATTCCGCACTCGCGCACTTCGGCCTGAGCTTCAGCGACCTCCAGACCCCCGACGGACTGGCTCGCCTCGACGCCCGCTTCCGCGCCTACCTCGACGAGCACGCGCCGGGGCTGGGTCAGCGGGTGTCGGACTACCGCGCGGGGGCGTCGCTGACGGCGACCGAGGTGAGCGAGCTGCTGCTGGCGCTGGGCCCGGAGCTGGAGGCGTTCATCGCCGAGCTGTTCGGCATCGAGGCGGCGGTGGCCCGGGCGCGGGCGACCACGCTCGGCCACGACGTGGTCATGGCGTTCAAGCAGGCGTTCGTCCAGCGCCGGGTGAAAAAGCACCGCAAGCCCGTGGAGACCGACTTCGCCACGCTGGACGCGTGGCTCGAGGCGCGCATCGGCGAGCGCGACGACGCCGGCGACCGCGAGCGGCGCGTCGCCGCCTACGCGATGAGCCTGCTCGACGAGCCCGAGGCCAACGCCGAGGCGATCGCCACCGTCACCGCCTGGTGCAAGCTCGCCCGCACCGACGCCGACGCCGCCGCGGCGGTGGCCGGCTGGGCGAGCTTCAAGCTGCCCGGGCGCGTGGATCACGCCCACCTGGTGCCCGTCGAGCACAACGCCGATGCCGCCGCCACGCGCCAGGCCAGTCCGCAACGCTGGCGCCGGCGCGATGGTTTCGTGCTCACCGACGCCCGCGCCGACGCCCGT
>NZ_JBNAZM010000034.1:0-54386 GCF_051195215.1 Arhodomonas sp. AD133
CTTGCCGCTTGCCGCTTGCCGCTTGCCGCTTGCCGCTTGCCGCTTGCCGCTTGCCGCTTGCCGCTTGCCGCTTGCCGCTTGCCGGCTTCTTATTCCGGCTCGCCGAATCGCTCGGCGATCAGCGTTTCGAGGGCCTCCAGTGCCGCATCCGCGTCCTCGCCCTCGGTCTCAATGATGATCGAGGAGCCTTTCCCCGCGGCGAGCATCATCACACCCATGATGCTCTTGCCGTTGACGGTCTGGCTGTCGCGGATCACCCGCACTTCGCACTGATACTCCGCTGCGGTGCTCACGAACCGCGCCGCGGCGCGCGCGTGCAGGCCCAGGCGGTTTACGATCTCCACTTCGCGGCGCGCGGTCTGCACGTTACTGGCGTCGCTCATGTCGTTGTGATTGCTCGTTGGGGGTGGGTTCGACCAGCAGCACGCCGTCCCGTCCGCCGCTGTAGGCCTTGTCGCGCAGCGCTTCCAGGGGCAGGTTCGGATAGTTCATCACGCGCAGCAGCATCGGCAGGTTCACGCCCGAGACCACCGCCGTGCCGGCGCGACTGCCAAGGCGTACGGCGACGTTGCTCGGCGTGGCACCGAAGGCGTCGGTGAGGATGAGCACGCCATCACCCTCGTCCAGCGTACTGAGCAGTTTGTGGGCCCGGTCGGTCATGTCCGGGGTGTCACTGTCCTGGGGTACGTCCAGGTGCGCCGTGGGCAGCGGGCAACCGCCCAGGATAGTGCGTGTCGTGGATAGGAGCTCTTCGCCGATGCGGTTGTGGGTGATGAGCAGTACGCCGACACTCATACCAGCTCCCGGTGGCGGATGCTGATCGGGCCACGCTCGGCGCGGAAATGCTCGCCAAGGCGCTCGGCGAGATAGACCGAGCGGTGCTGACCGCCGGTGCAACCGATCGCGACGGTGAGGTAGCTGCGGTTTTCGCGCTGGAAGCTGGGAATCCAGTTAGCGAGGAACGTGCGCACCTGCTCGAAGTATTCCGCTATGGCGGGCTGCTGATCGAGGTATGCCTGAACGGGTTCGTCGCGCCCGGTGAGCTGGCGCAGCTCGGGCTCCCAGTGGGGGTTGGGCAGACAGCGCGCGTCGAACACGAAATCCGCGTCCGGCGGCAGGCCGTGCTTGTAGCCGAACGACTCGAATGACAGCGACAGCTCGAACGGCGCACGCACCATGCGTTCGCGAACCAGGTCACGTAGCTGATGGACGGTGGTTCGGGTGGTATCGACGGTGAGATCGGCACGTTCGTGCAGTGGCTCGAGCAGCAGGCGCTCGCGCTGGATGGCCTCCGAGAGGGAGGTGTCACGGTCACTCAGCGGGTGCCGTCGCCGGGTCTCGCTGAAACGCGTCAGCAGTGTCTGGTCGTCGGCATCGAGAAATACGATCTCACAGTGGATGCCCAGCTCGCGCAGCCCGTCGAGGATACTGGGAAAGCGCGCCAGCGCCTCCGGCTGGTTGCGCGCATCAATGCCCACGGCATAGCGCTGGTTGGCGGCGTCCTCGCCCAGCTCCGTGATATGCCTGCCAAAGGCACCGAGCAGATCCACCGGCAGGTTGTCGATACAGTCGAACCCGGTGTCTTCGAGGGTATTGAGCGCCACGCTCTTACCCGACCCCGACAAACCACTGATAATGATCAGTCGCATCGAATAGCCTCCTGCTGCTCGCGGATCCATGCCGGGGCACCTCCCCGGCCACCGCGGCGCAGTATGCTCTCCTGGAGTGCCACTTCAATGACCGTGGCAATCATCGGTCCTGGTGACAAGCGCAACCGGGGCAGGGGGCGTCCGAGCAGGCCGCTTTCTTCCCAGCCCCCGTCGAGGCCGTCGGCATCGGCGTTCGCGTCGAGCTCGACGATTAACGCCGGCTCCGCGCTTCGCGACACCGCGCCATCGCCGAAATGGGCCGTGACGTCGATGATCCCGAGTTGTCGCACGGCGAGCCGGCCTCGTCCCTGTTCGGGTGCACGCCCCGTCAGGCGGTTCCCGGCCGTTTCC
Source organism: Arhodomonas sp. AD133 (assembly GCF_051195215.1). Taxonomy (NCBI): domain Bacteria; kingdom Pseudomonadati; phylum Pseudomonadota; class Gammaproteobacteria; order Chromatiales; family Ectothiorhodospiraceae; genus Arhodomonas; species Arhodomonas sp. AD133. Next base: position 2,001 of record NZ_JBNAZM010000034.1, read on the forward strand.
AGACGGATGAGATCGTCGCTGACCAGCGCGTGACCGCGGTGCAGCAGCTCCAGGGCGGCGTGACTCTTGCCGCTGCCGGCTGAGCCAGTGAGCACGACACCGTGATTGCCGATGCGAACCAGCGTGCCGGGCATGCCGGTTCCGTCGGCAAGCCGGTCCAGGGCCCGTTGCAATCGCCAGGTGAGGGCGGCTTCGTCGAGGGTCACCGCCAGCCAGGGGGCGGTGATGGGTGGCTCCGGCGGCCCTTGTGTGATCCAGGCGCACGGCATGTCGGGTGTCTGCTCAGAGGCGGCCGCGTATCGGCGCAGGGGCGCAGCGGCGCCGAACCAACGCGGGGCGTCGACGGGCAGTTCGATCGTCTCGGCGCCGCCGAAGTCACGCGCCCCGAGCGCCGCGGCGAGCGCGTCGAGGCGCACGGACACACTCATACCGTTGCGCCGTCGGCGAGACGTTGACAGACCTGTTCGTAGAGCGCCTGGTCGGAGCCGGCGGTGCGGAGGTGCTGGCAGAAGTCCGGGTCGCTGAACATCTCCGCGAGCGCGGCCAGGATGCGCAGGTGCTCGTCAGTGGAGTGCTCAGGGACCAGCAACGCGAACAGAAGGTCCACCGGCTGACGGTCGATGGCGTCGAAGTTCACGCCCTCGTGGAGATTCACCAGCGCAGCGACCGGCGATTCCAGGCCCGCGAGTCGGGCGTGGGGCAGGGCGACCCCGCGGCCGAGGCCGGTACTGCCGAGGCGTTCGCGGCCGATGAGGCTCTCGAAGACGCTGCGCGTGCCCCGCTCGCCATCGGTGTCTCCAAGCAGTTCGGCGAGCAGCTCCAGGCTGCGCTTCTTGCTGGTGGCATGCGCCTGATAGCGCACGCGTTCGGGCGTTAGCATTGCTGCGATGTTCATGATGCCCCGGGCCCCGGATTGCCGTTACCAGTCTTCGTATTCGTAAAAGACCAGGTAACCAAAGCATAGGCGACACGCTGGGGCAGCGGGAGCATCCGTGCGCCGGGGCGCTTGCCCGCGTGTCGTCGGTTATTCGCCGGCGCGGGCTTCCTGTCCGCGCCGCGTCAGCTCATTCCTCGAGCGCCTGACTCACCGGACCTTCGGTACGACGATGATCGCTGCGCTTTTCCTTGTGTTTGACCACCTGGCGGTCGAGCTTATCCGTCAGCGCGTCGATCGCCGCGTACATGTCTTCGTCGGTCGCGTCGGCGAACAGCCGCGCGCCGCTGACCACGATCGTCGCCTCAGCCTTCTGGGTCAGCTTCTCCACGGTCAGGATCACGTGCGCGTCAACGACGTTGTCGAAGTGGCGCTCGAGTTTGTCGAACTTGTCATTGACGTAGTCGCGCAGCGAATTGGTGACCTCGACATGATGTCCGGTGATGTCGATCTGCATGCTACCTCCTTAGGCTCTCAGGCGAGCCTCTTTCGCTCCGTGGACGAGGCGATGGACATGGCCTCGCGGTATTTCGCCACCGTTCGGCGGGCGACGTTGATGCCTTCTTCGCGGAGGATGCTGGCGATGCGGCTGTCACTGAGAGGCCGTGTGGCGTCCTCCGCGGCGATGAGGCGTCGGATGCGCGCGCGGATGGCAGTCGCCGAGCATTCACCGCCGTCGGCGGTCTGCACATGGGAAGAGAAGAAATACTTGAATTCGAACGTCCCGCGCGGCGTGTGCATGTATTTCTGGTTGGTGATGCGCGAGATGGTCGACTCGTGCATCTCCACGGCCTCCGCGACCTCGCGCAGGACAAGGGGCTGCATCGCCTCGTCGCCGCGTTCCAGAAAACCGTGCTGATGGTCGACGATGAATCGGGCGACCCGCAGGAGCGTGTCGTTGCGCGAATGCAGACTCTTGATCAGCCAGCGCGCTTCCTGGAGGTGCTCGCGCATCATGCTGTTCTCGCGGCTGCGGTCGGCACGGCGCACGAGCGCGGCGTACTCGGGATTGACGCGAATGCGTGGAAAGGCGTCCGGGTTGATCTCCACGTGCCAGCGTCCGTCGAGTCGGCGCACGAACACGTCCGGGATCACGTACTCCGTGTTCTGGGGACCGTAACGCAGGCCCGGATGCGGGTCGAGCGTCTGAATGAGGTTGATGATCGCCTGCAACGCCTCGCCGTTGATACGCATGCGGCGCTTGAGTTGCGCATACTGCCGGCCGACGAGCAGGTCGAGATAGCGGTCGATGAGGGTGCGTGCCTCTTCGAGCCACGGTGTGTCCGCCGGTAGCTGCGCGAGTTGCAGCAGCAGACATTCCCCCGGGTCCCGGGCGGCAACACCCACCGGGTCGAAATGCTGTACGCGGGTAAGCACTGTCGTCAGCTCCTCGGGGGCGACTTCCCAGTCCGCCGGCATGGCGGCGAGCAGGTCGTCCACGGTGCTGTCCAGGTACCCGTCGTCGCGCACGGCGTCGATAACGGTCTCGGCGATGGCCAGATCGCGGCTGCTCAGGCCGGCCAGTTGCGCCTGCCAGGTGAGATAGTTGCGCAGGGTCTCGGCGCCGTCCGCCTGTCGGGCAATCGGATCGTTGTCCTCGCGCTCGGGGTCGCCGCGGCTCCAGGTGGTGGTGCCGTCATAGATGTCGTCCCAGCCGCTGTCCACGGGGAGCTCGTCGTTGAGGCGCTCACTGCCGTCATCGCCGGTGGTCTCGGCGGGTTCGGAGGATTCGTGAGCGGCATCCTCGTCGGTGTAGCTGTCGTTCAGCGCCTCTTCCGTCGTGGACGTGTCATGCTCGTCGGCGGTCTCGAGCATGAGGTTGGAATCGAGCGCCTGCTGGATCTCGGCACGCAACTCCAGAGTGGGCAGCTGGAGCAGGCGAATCGCCTGCTGGAGCTGCGGTGTCATGGTCAGTTGCTGGCCGAGCCGGAGCTGGAGAGATTGTTTCATGTCAGTTCCGTCGGATTCCCCACGGGCGAGGGCCCGTCGACGTGTCGCGGACACGCCGCGCCGGCCCTTCGGGTTGGGTCGGACATCCGCCCAGGCCGCGTTGCCCGTTGTTCATTTGGGACCAACCAAACTTCACTCCCCGCGCCCCTGATCCCCGATACGAGCGATTCGGGGCTGCGTAAGCTTGTTGTATCCGCATTCACACTGCGGCCCATCCAAGCGCTGAACGAATGTCCGCCCCGGCGCGCCGCGCTCGGGACACATCGACAGGTCCTGGCGTGCGGCGCTCGTACAACGCCATCGTAATGCAATAGCCGCGCCGGGTGCATCCGTTTCGGAGCTACCGCAGTTCAGAGCCGGAAGTCTTCACCCAGATAGACTCGTTTCACCCGCGAGTCGGCGAGCACCTGCCCGGCATCACCCTCGGCGATCACCGTTCCCGCGTGGAGGATGTAGGCGCGATCCACCACGCTGAGGGTTTCGCGCACGTTGTGGTCGGTGATCAGCACGCCGATGCCGCGTGCGGCGAGATGGCGGATGACCTCGCGGATGTCGCCGACCGAGATAGGATCCACGCCGGCGAACGGCTCGTCGAGCAGGATCACCCGCGGTGCCGCGGCGAGCGCCCGGGCGATCTCCACCCGTCGGCGCTCGCCGCCCGACAGGCTGATGCCCGACTGATCGCGCAGATGCTCGACGTGGAACTCCTCCAGCAGTGCTTCCATCTCCCGATGCCGCGCTGCACGGTCGAGCTCCGGGCGCAGCTCCAGAATCGCGAGCAGATTGTCCGCCACGGAGAGCTTGCGGAAGACCGACGGCTCCTGGGGCAGATAGCCCAGGCCAAGGCGGGCGCGCCGATGCATGGGCAGGCTGCCGATCTCCCGCCCGTCCAGCCGGATGCTGCCGGCGTCCGGCGGCACCAGGCCCACGATCATGTAGAAGCTGGTGGTCTTGCCCGCGCCGTTTGGGCCGAGCAGGCCCACGATTTCACCCGGGTCGACGCTGAGGCTGGCCTCCTGGACCACATGGCGTCCGCGGTAGACCTTGGTCAGCCCTTCGGCCTCGAGACGGCCGCCGTCGGCGCTCACTGTCCGCCGCCTCCATCGCCGTTCTCCGGATAGAGCTTGATTTCCACCCGCTGGCCGTCGTCACCCCGGTCGGCTTCGATGCGGTCGCCCGCGATGTGATAGAGCAGGGTCTCGCCACGGAACTCGTCGCGGCCGCGTTGCAGCTGTGCGCCACCTTCCAGGTGCAGACGCTCCGGCGCGCTCGCGTGGTAGGTCATGCGCGGGGCCTGCGCGTCCACGGCGCCGCTGGCACTGGCCTCGTCGCGATAGGTGGCGGGGTCGCCCTCGACTTCGATCCGGGCGACGCCACCGTCGTCGCCGCGATAGACCCGCAGCTCGTCGCCGGTGATGCGCATGCTTCCGCGTGTGACCACGACGTTGCCGGTATACGTGCTCACGCCCTCGGCATTGTCGAGCTCGCCGTGATCGGCGCTCAACTGAAGCGGTTCCGTTGCGCCTGTCTCGGCGGCATGAAGTGCCGGCGCACTGACCATACCCAGTGCCAGCGCCACGACGCAGGTTCTAATCGCTCGCATAGCGGCCTCTCACATTGGCGAGGAGTTCCACGCGTTCGTCATCGAGCCACGCCCGAGCACCCTGGCCCCGCAGCTCACTGTGGGGGCCGCGCAGGGTCACGGCAGCATCGGTCTCGGCGTAGTGCCGTGCCGGTTCGAGCGTGAGTCTGGGGGTTTCCAGGGTGAGGGGATGGGGGCTGGTACGTTGCAGGCGTACATCGCCACGCAGCACCACGCTTTGCGTGCCGTCGGCCAGGTCGGCGACGACGGCGTTCTCCGCGTCGCCCTGCCAGTCGGCGCGGGCGCCCAGGCTGTGCCAGCGCGGCGCCTCGATGCGCCACCGGGCCTCGTTCGGGAAATAGGCGGCGCGCGGCGCCGTCAGCTCGTAGTAGGGGCGGCCGGTGTCATCGGTCGCGCTGAGGGTGACGTCGGTTGCATAGTAGCGCGCTTGCGGTTCCCGCACGGGCGGCCCGCTGTCGGCGCGCTCGCGCTCACCGCCGAAGGACAGCCATACCAGGGCGACCATCAGCGCCAGGGCGACCAGCGGGAAGGCTGCGCGGTTGCTTTCACGCATGGCGTTGGAGCTGTGCCGCCAGGCGGCCCTGGGAAGCGAGTATCAGCTCGCTGACCTCGCGTACGGCACCGTGCCCGCCGCTGCGCGCGGTCACCCAGTGCGCCCGGCGGCGCACCCGTGGGTGAGCGTTCGCCACAGCGACGGCCAGGCCGGCGCGCGAGAAGGCCCCGAGATCCACCACGTCGTCGCCGACGTAGGCGACGCTCTCCAACTCGAGGGCGAGCTCCTCGGTGAGACATCGCAAACGCTCCGCCTTGTCGCCGACGCCCTGGTAGACGTAGTGAATGCCGAGCTCCTGCGCGCGTCGGGTCACGGCCTCCGAGCGGCGCGCGGTGATGATTGCCACGGCGACATCCTCGGCGCGTAGCATCGCCAGGCCCTTGCCGTCGTGGATGTGGAATCGCTTGAAGCTCTCGCCGGTATCGCCCATGTAGACGCCACCGTCGGTGAGCACGCCGTCCACGTCCAGGGCGAGAAGGCGGATGTGCCCGGCGCGCTCGCGAATCGCGGCGTCGGGGCGTTCGCAGTAAGCGTCGGCGAACGCGTCCATCACACCACCCCCGCGCGCAACAGGTCGTGCATGTTGAGCGCGCCGACCAGGTGGCGATCCGATTCGACCACCAGCAGAGCGGAAATGCCGTGGGCCTCCATGAGCGCGAGGGCCTCGGCGGCGAGCTTGTCCCGGCCGATGGTCCGTCCGCCCTCGGTCATGACGGCGTGCATGCTCGTATGGTGCACGTCGACCTCGCGATCCAGGGCGCGGCGGAGGTCGCCGTCAGTGAACACACCGAGCACGCGGTCGGCGTCGTCGACGACCGCGGTCATGCCCAGTCCCTTGTTGGTCATCTCCACCAGCGCCTCGGCGAGCGGGGTCTGCATGCCCACCCGCGGGATGCGCTCGCCGGTGTGCATCAGGTCCTCGATGCGGAGCAGCAACCGACGGCCAAGCCTGCCGCCGGGGTGGGAACGGGCGAAGTCCTCCTTGGTGAAGCCGCGGGCATCGAGCATGGCGACGGCGAGGGCATCGCCCATGACCAGCGCCGCGGTGGTGCTCGCGGTGGGCGCGAGCCCCAGGGGGCAGGCCTCCTCGGCCACTCCCACGTCGATGTGAACGCTCGCCTGGCGGGCCAGCGTGGAGTCGGCGTTGCCGGTAAGCGCGATCAGCGGCACGGCCAGGCGCTTGATCAGCGGCAGGATCGTGTTGATCTCGTCGGTCTCGCCCGAGTTGGACAACGCGAGGACCACGTCCCGCGGGGTGATCATTCCCAGGTCGCCGTGGCTCGCCTCGCCGGGATGCACGAAGAACGCCGGTGTGCCGGTGCTCGCCAGTGTCGCCGCAATCTTGCCGCCGATGTGTCCGGATTTACCCATGCCCAGCACGATGACCCGCCCCTCGCAGGCGAGCATGTATCGGCAGGCGCGGGCGAAGTCGCCGTCTATGCGGTCGCGCAGTGCGTCCACGGCGGCGGACTCCACATCGATAACGGCGCGCCCCAGGCGGCAGAGGTTGGTGTCCTGATTCACGGGTGCGCACTCACTCTGAGGATCACAGCGGCGCCAGAGCGAGGCGCCGCGCCGCAGGCGTATCCAGTGCGTCGAGGGGCGGCAACGCGGCGCTGGCATCGCTCGACGTGGTCCCACCACGCCGTCGCGCCGCCGCCTTGCGAGCCCGGCGCCATGGCACGCAGAGTGGATACGTGCTCGTTGATCAGCACACTGGTGCTGGCTTCGCGATTGGGCATGTCGATCATGACGTCACATAGAGTAGCGCCTGAAAGGCGATGTAGCCGAGCAGCAACACGGCGCCCTCGACACGGTTGATAAGGCCGTGGCCACGGCGACTCAATGCCATCACCGCGAATGCCAGGGTGATCGCGGCCATGGCGGGAAAGTCGCGGTATACCACCGCCGGCTCGGTCTGCAGCGGGGCGATGGCGCCGGCTACGCCGATGACCCCGAGCAGGTTGAACATATTCGAGCCGATCACGTTGCCGATGGCAATGTCGTGTTCGCCCTTGCGGGCGCTCGCCAGGCTCGCGGCGAACTCCGGCAGGCTGGTGCCGAGGGCGACGACGGTCAGGCCGATGACGAGATCGCTCACGCCCAGGCTCTGCGCGATGTTCACTGCCGCCCAGACCAGCGCCCGCGAGGAGGCGAGCAACAGGAGCAGGCCGACGGCGAGCCACACCAGGCTGCGGCCGAGCGGCGCTTCGGCCGGGATTTTGTCCTCGAACTCCATGCCCAGGGCGTCGCTCGCGTCGCGGCCCTGCAGGCCCATCCACGCGAGCAGCGAGGCCATGCCGAGCACGAGCGCGATCCCTTCCCAGCGGGCCAGCTCGCCATCGACAATCAGCAGGTACGTAACGGCCATGATCGCGAACAGCAGCGGTATTTCACGCTTGAGCAGCCGCGAGCGCACCTGTAGCGGAATGATGAGCGCCGTGCAGCCGAGGATCAGCCCGGTGTTGGCGATGTTCGAGCCCACGCCGTTGCCGACGGCGAGACCGGCGCTGCCTTCCCAGGCGGCGATGGCCGAGACCAGCAGCTCCGGCGCGGACGTGCCGATACCGACGATGGTCAGGCCGATGATCAGCGTTGGAATGCCCAGATGGCGCGCTGTTCCTGCCGCGCCGACAACGAACCGGTCCGCGCTCCAGGTCAACACGATGAAACCGACCACGATGGTGGCGAGATGAATCAGCATGAAGGCCGTGCCCGTCGTGTTATTCGAGGGCGCACATGATACGGGCGCATACCATCTTCCGACCACAGCCGGCGGTTGCCGTACGCCACCGGCGTGCAATCGAGCCGATACCTGCGCAACTGGCGGATCGTGCAGTTGACTGAGCGGTCAGCAGTGGCGGATACTGCGCCTCGCTTACCGCTTCAGTGCGGCGCAATGGCGCGAGTCGCACCGTCCGGATGCTTCCCCATGAATGACAGTGAACAGTCGTCGGCCGAGCACCTGATCGACATTCGCGGCCTGTACTTCGAACGCGACGGGCGGCCGATTTTCCGCGGCGTGGACATCCCCGTGCGGCGTGGCGAGGTCACCGCCATCATGGGGCCCAGCGGCACGGGCAAGACCACGTTGCTGCGTCTGATCGGCGGCCAGCTGCGTCCCTCGCGCGGCAGCGTGCGTGTTGCCGGCGAGCAGGTGCCGCACCTGAGTCGCGGTGCGCTCTACCGGCTGCGCCGGCGAATCGGCATGCTTTTCCAGAGCGGCGCGTTGTTCACCGATCTCACCTGCTTCGATAACGTCGCGTTTCCGCTGCGCGAGCACACGCGTCTGTCCGAACGGCTGATCCGCCAGCTCGTGTTTCTGAAGCTGGAGGCCGTGGGGCTGCGTGGGGCGCGACATCTCTATCCCGCCGAGCTCTCCGGCGGCATGGCCCGGCGCGTGGCGCTCGCTCGCGCCATCGCCCTGGATCCGACGCTGGTGCTCTACGATGAGCCGTTCTCCGGCCAGGATCCGATATCCATGGGGGTCCTGGTGAAGCTCATCCGCGAGCTCAATGACGCGCTGGGGCTGACGAGCGTGGTGGTCTCCCACGACGTCGACGAGACCGCCGCCATAGCCGATCGCATCCACGTGCTCGCCGACGGCGAGGTGGTGGCCTCGGGGACGCCGGCCGAGCTGCGCGAGTCGTCCTCCCAGTGGGTGCGGCAGTTCATGGACGGCCGTCCGGACGGCCCCGTGCCGTTTCACTATCCGGGGCCGTCGCTGGAGAGCGACGCCCTCGGCGGGGGGCAGCGGTGACGGGCTTGCTTGAGAGTATCGGCGCCTGGACGCTGGGCCGGCTCGCCCGCCTGGGGCGGGGCAGCCTGTTCCTGGTGCGCGTGCTCGCCGGGCTGCCCGGCCTGGCGATGCGCTTTCGCCTGCTGGTCTACGAGACTTACTCCGTGGGCGTGCTATCGCTCATCATCATCGTGGTCTCGGGCGTATTCGTCGGCATGGTGCTGGGGCTTCAGGGGTACAACACGCTGGTGGACTTCGGTGCCGAGGACTCCCTGGGGACGCTCGTGGCGCTGTCGCTCACCCGTGAGCTCGGGCCGGTGGTTACCGCGCTGCTGTTCGCTGGCCGGGCCGGCTCGGCGCTCACCGCCGAGATAGGGCTGATGAAAGCGACCGAGCAGCTATCGAGCATGGAAATGATGGCGGTGGACCCGGAGCGGCGAGTGGTCGCCCCGCGCCTGGCAGCGGGCATCGTCGCGATGCCGTTGCTCGCCGCCATATTCACCCTGCTCGGCATCCTCGCCGCTTTCGTCGTCGGCACCGAGCTGCTGGGCGTGGACGCCGGGGCGTACTGGTCGCAGATGCAGGCGCAGGTATCGTTTCGCGAGGACATCGCCAGCGGCCTGATCAAGAGCGTCGTATTCGGTGTGGTGGCGAGCTGGATAGCGGTGTTCGAGGGTTACGACTGCGCGCCCACGTCCGAGGGCGTCAGCCGCGCCACCACTCGCACGGTGGTCAATACCTCCCTGGCAGTGCTGGGGCTCGATTTCATCCTCACCGCCCTCATGTTCGAGTGAGGGCGCGCGACTCGGGGCAGGGACATGGATAGAACACGCGCCATCGAAATCGCCGTGGGAGCGTTCGTCGTCGTTGGCCTGGTGGCCGTGGCGGTGCTCGCGCTACGGGTGAGTAACATCGCCGTATTCCAGTCCACCGAGGGTTACACCGTCGTGGGCGATTTCCAGAACATCGGCGGGCTGCGCGAGCGCGCGCCGGTCAAGCTCGGCGGCGTGCAGGTCGGGCGGGTCACCGGGATCAAGCTCAACCCCGACACGTTCGAGGCGCGCGTGGAGATGACGATCGAGGCGCGCTATGACAATCTGCCGGCCGATACCAGTGCCAGCGTGCTGACCTCGGGGCTGCTCGGAGAACAGTACATAGGGCTCGAGCCCGGTGGCATGCCCGCACCGCTCAAGGATGGTGACGAGCTCATGCTCACCCAGTCGGCGCTGGTGCTCGAGAAGATCATCGGCCAGTTCCTCTTCGACAAGGCGGCCGGCGAGTGACGGGCATCGCTCCACCGCATTGCACGGCAGGGTTCGCCTGGGGGTTCAGGGATAGACGTTCGGTTTGGAGGATTACGACTATGCGACGCTGGATTCTGACACTGCTGCTCGGCTGCGGCCTGGCGATGTCCGCGGGGGCCCAGGACGCCGACAGCGATCCCCAGGCAGTGGTGCGCGAGACCACCCGGGAAGTACTCGCAGCGCTGGAGACGCACCGTGAAGAAATTCAGGGCGACCCGCGTGCGGTCTACCGCTACGTCGCCGACCTGGTGCTGCCGCGTTTCGATTTCGAGCTGATGAGCCGGTTCGTGCTGGGGCGGCACTGGCAGGACGCGAGCGCCGACCAGCAACAGCGTTTCGTCGAGGAGTTCCGCCGGCTGCTGGTGCGCACGTACGGAACGTCGCTGTCCGAATACAGCGGCCAGGAGGTGGAGTTCCCCGCGGCGCGTACCGAGGGCCAGGGCAAGCGAGTGAGCGTGCCCACGGAGGTGGTTCAGGACAAAGGGCCCAATATTCCCGTGGATTACAAGCTCTACCGTAACGAATCCGGCGCCTGGAAGGTCTTCGATGTGGTCATCGATGGCGTCAGCCTGGTCCAGAACTATCGCAGCAGTTTCGGCACGGACGTCTCCCGTAACGGCCTGGATGCGCTGATCGAGCGTCTCGCCAAGCGTAACGCCGAACGCGGGGTGCCCGGCAGTGACGACTGAGGCCGCCGAGGTCCGTCTCGACGCTGCCAACGGTGACTGTTTCGTTACCGGCGCCCTCGACTTCGCCAATGTGCCGTCGCTGCCGCTGGCCGTTCCGGGTGACGGCGAGGTCACCGTGGATCTCTCCGGCGTCGGCCGCGTCGACAGCGCCGGTGTCGCACTCCTGCTGGAGTGGGTGCGCGAGGCCCGCGCCCACGGTCGCGCGCTGGTCTTTCGGGGAATGCCCGCCCAGCTCCTCGCCATCGCGCGCGTCAGCGGAGTTGATACCATATTGCCACTGGACGACCGCTGATCGACCGCACCTGCCGCGCTGCGGTGTCACACACAGAATTCGAGGAAGCGCCACACCATGATGCAACCGGAACGCATTCGCGAGCTCATCGAGACCGGGCTGACCGACGCGCGCGTCGAGGTCAATGGCGACGGCCGCCATTTCCAGGCGCTCATCGTGACCCCGGACTTCGAGGGCAAGCCGCTGATCAAGCGCCACCGCATGGTCTACGACCTGCTGCAGGAACACATCGACGGCGACGTGCTGCACGCCATTTCCATGCGCACGCTCACGCCCGAGCAGTGGGCGAATAGCTGATGGAGCGGCTTCTCATTCGCGGCGGTGAGCCCCTGGACGGCGAGATCCGCATCTCCGGGGCCAAGAACGCGGCCTTGCCGATCCTGGCCGCCACCATGCTCGCCGATGGCCCGACGACGGTGGGCAACATCCCCCATCTGCATGACATCACCACCACCATGGAGCTGCTCGGGCGTATGGGCGTGCGCCTGACCGTGGACGAGCGCATGCACATCGAGGTGGATCCCACCGAGATTCGCGAGTGCTACGCGCCGTACGAGCTGGTGAAGACGATGCGTGCCTCGATCCTGGTGCTCGGGCCGTTGCTCGCCCGATACGGCGAGGCGGACGTGTCCCTGCCCGGGGGGTGTGCCATCGGCTCGCGCCCGGTCAACCTTCACGTGGAAGGGCTGCGTCACATGGGCGCGGACATCGCCGTGGAGAATGGCTACATCCGCGCGCGCTGCAAGCGCCTGCGCGGTGCCCGCCTGGTGATGGACCTGGTCACCGTTACCGGAACGGAGAATCTCATGATGGCGGCGACCCTCGCGGAGGGTGTGACCGTCATCGAGAACGCGGCGCGTGAGCCCGAGGTAGTCGATCTCGCGAACTGCCTCAACGCCATGGGGGCGAAGGTCGAGGGCGCGGGCACGGACACTATCGTGATAGAGGGCGTGGAGCGCCTGGAGGGGACGCATTACGACGTTCTCCCCGACCGCATCGAGACCGGCACTTACCTGGTGGCTGCGGCGATGACCGGTGGGCGCGTGCGTGTGAAGGACACCGCGCCGGAGCTGCTCGAGGCAGTGCTGGTCAAGCTCGCCGAGGCTGGCGCCGATGTGCATACCGAGGGCCGGATCATCGACCTGTCGATGCCCGGTGGCCGGCCACGCGCGGTCAATGTGAGAACCGCCCCGTACCCTGCCTTTCCCACCGACATGCAGGCACAGTTCTGTGCTCTCAACGCGGTGGCAGAGGGGGTGGGGATGGTCACCGAGACCGTGTTCGAGAACCGGTTCATGCACGTGCTGGAGATGCAGCGCATGGGCGCGGATGTGCGCCTCGAGGGGCATACGGCCATCAGCACCGGCGTGCCGCACCTCACGGGCGCCCCGGTGATGGCCACCGACCTGCGCGCCTCGGCGAGCCTGGTGCTCGCCGGCCTGGTGGCCCACGGCGAAACCTGCGTGGATCGGATCTACCACATCGATCGCGGCTACGAGTGCATCGAAGAGAAGCTCGCCCAGCTGGGTGCCAACATTCGCCGCGTGCCCGCCTGACGGCCGCGGCCCGACGACCGCAACGGCTATGCAAGACAAGCTCACCATCGCCCTGTCGAAGGGGCGTATTCTCGACGAAACGCTGCCGCTGCTCGCCGCTGCCGGCATTGAGCCGGGAGAGGATCCCGAGGCGAGTCGCAAGCTGGTTCTGCCCACCAATGATGCCAGCGTGCGCCTGGTCATCGTGCGGGCCACCGACGTCCCCACCTACGTCGAGCACGGCGGAGCGGACATGGGCGTGGCGGGCAAGGACGTGCTCCTCGAGTATGGCGGGCAGGGTCTGTACGAGCCGCTCGATCTCGGTATCGCCCGCTGCCGGCTGATGGTGGCCGGCGAGCCGGGTTCGGAGACGTTGCGCCGCCCGCGTGTCGCCACCAAGTTCGTCAACATCGCCCGCCGGCATTTCGCCGGTCAGGGGAGGCAGGCGGATCTCATCAAGCTCTACGGCTCCATGGAGCTCGCGCCGCTGGTGGGGCTCGCCGATCTGATCGTGGACCTGGTGGATACCGGCAACACGTTACGTGCCAATGGTCTGGAGCCGCTGGAGTCGATCGCCGATATCAGCTCGCGGCTGGTGGTGAACAAGGCGTCGATGAAGGTCAAGCACCGCAGCATCAATCCCTTCATCGGCAAGCTTCGCGAGGCGGTTCGCGCGACTGCGGCCTGAGGCGGAAGGAGACACGGCCATGTTGGAAATCACCCGGCTCAGCACGACCCAGCCCGATTTCTGGGCGAGCCTCGAGCGACTCACCGACTGGGACGACGGTGCCACCTCGCGGGTCGAGGAGGCCGTCGCGGAGATCATCGCGCGCGTGCGCGGTGAGGGCGATGCGGCGCTGCTCGAGTACAGCGCGCGCTTCGATCGGCTGGATGCGGACAGCGTCGCTGACCTGGAAGTCCCTGCCGAGGCGCTGGACGCCGCGCTCGCCGGGCTCGACGACGCCGAGCGCAAAGCGCTGGAAGCGGCGGCGGAACGGGTTCGGGGCTATCACGAGCACCAGCTCGGCCAATCCTGGCGGTACACCGACGAGTACGGCAACGTGCTCGGCCAGCAGATCACGCCCCTGGCGCGGGTGGGTGTGTACGTCCCCGGCGGCAAGGCCGCCTACCCGTCTTCCGTTTTGATGAACGTGATTCCGGCCCGGGTCGCCGGCGTCGACGAGATCATCATGGTGGTGCCCGCGCCGGACGGGGAGGTCAGCCCGCTGGTGCTCGCCGCCGCCCGTATCGCCGGTGTGCATCGCGTCTTCCGCCTGGGGGGCGCTCATGCGGTCGCCGCCCTGGCCTACGGTACGGAGACGGTGCCGCCTGTGGACAAGATCGTCGGCCCCGGCAACGCCTATGTTGCCGAGGCGAAGCGACGGGTATTCGGGCGTGTGGGTATCGACATGGTGGCCGGGCCGTCGGAGATTCTCGTCGTCTGCGATGGCCAGACCGATCCCGACTGGATCGCCATGGACCTGTTTTCCCAGGCCGAGCACGACGAGGACGCGCGTGCCGTGCTGGTCTGCCCCGATCCGATCTTCCTCGACCAGGTGCAGGCCGCGATGGAGCGGCTGTTGCCGGAGATGGAGCGCTCGGAGATCATCCGCACATCGCTGCGCGAGCGGGGCGCGCTCATCTATGTCCGTGATCTCGCCGAGGCGGCGGAGGTGGCCAATGCGATCGCGCCGGAGCATCTCGAGCTCTCCGTGGTGGAGCCCGAGCGCATGGCCGCGAGCATCCGTCACGCTGGCGCGATCTTCCTCGGCCGGCACACGCCGGAGGCGTTGGGGGATTACTGCGCCGGTCCGAACCATGTGCTGCCGACTTCGCGCACCGCGCGGTTCGCATCGCCGCTGGGTGTGTATGACTTCCAGAAGCGTACCAGCCTTGTGCACTGCTCAGCGTCGGGGGCGGCCTCGCTGGGCCGTGTCGCGAGCGCGCTGGCGCGTGGTGAGGGCCTCACCGCCCACGCTCGCTCCGCCGAAATGCGTGGCGAGGAGTCGTAGGTGCTTCCGCGTGCGCTGTTCAGCCGTCGGTGGGACGCTCGCCGACGGTGACTCGCCGCTGGAACGATCCGGTGCTGCCGATCCCCGACAGCTGAACCTTGGAGCCGGGGGCTTTGCGGCTGATGCGTTGCAGCAGCTCGTTAGGCGTGTCCACGGCGGCGCCGTCCACGGCGAGAACGACGTCCCCGGGGCGCAGGCCGGCGCGGTCGGCGGGTGCGCCGCGAAGCACCCCGGCGACGAGCACGCCGCCGGGTTGTGGTAACGCGAGGGTGTCGGCAAGGGGCTCCGTCACCGCCTGAATGTGAACACCAATCCACCCGCGCACCACGTGCCCTTTTTCGATAATCTCGCGCATGACCCCGCGAGCCAGCGTGACCGGGATGGCGAAGCCAATCCCCAGCGACCCACCGGAGCGGCTGTAGATCGCCGTGTTGATGCCGATCAGGTCACCGCGCGCGTTGACCAGTGCACCGCCGGAATTGCCGGGGTTGATCGCCGCGTCGGTCTGGATGAAGTCCTCGAAGGTCGCCAGGCCGAGTTGCTGTCGCCCGGTGGCGCTGACGATGCCCTGGGTCACCGTCTGCCCGACCCCGAAGGGGTTACCGATCGCCAGCACCACGTCGCCTACGCGCAGCGCTTCGGCATCGCCGAAGGTCGCGTGAGGCAGGTTCCCGAGGTCGGTGCGGAGAACGGCGAGATCGGTCTCCGGATCGCTGCCGACCACCGTTGCGCTGGCGGTACGGCCATCGGCAAGCAGCAGTTCGATGGCTTGGGCGTCGCGAATGACGTGCTCGTTGGTGAGCACATAGCCATCGGGGCTGACGATCACTCCGGAACCCAGCGAGCGCTCCAGCCGGCGTTCCCGTGGCTGCGGTCCGCCGAAGAAGCGGCGAAGCTCCGGGTCGTCGAAGAAGGGGTGGCGGGGGCGTTCCGGCTCGCGGGTGGTGTAGACGTTGACCACCGCCGGAGCGGCGCGCTTGACCGCGTTCGCATATGAGCGGGGGCTGCCCGCTGCCGTCTGCGCCGGCGCGGGCGCGGGCGTCGAGGGTGCTTCGGAGACCGCCACCACGGGGCGTTGCTGCGTGAGCAGCTCCGGTCCGAGCCACAGTGCCGCACCGGCGGCGAGTACGCCCACCAGTACGTAACGCAGGATGAAACGGCTCAAGCGCCTCGCAGTCATCTCTCCGGCTCACGATCTGCATTCGCCACACATGCTGCGGCATGGCGATGGGAGTTGCCCCTGGCGTGTGTTCCGCCCGGCCGACGCGCTACCATGCCGCGATGTCGCGCCGCCGGCCTCGTGGCGCCGTGGTCTTCGGCCGGGACGGCGGTGCCTCTATACGGGAACACGGGCACGCGGAGTCAATATGGTACAGATTAACGACCTCGTCCGTTACTGCGATGAGCTCTTGTGCGCCGGCGATTATCGCGACTACGCGCCCAATGGGCTACAGGTGGCGGGGACCCGTGGGGTCCGGCGCGTGGCCACGGCCGTCACGGCATCCAGGGACGTGCTGGAGCAGGCCGAGCGGGCCGATGTCGATGCGATCCTCGTGCATCACGGCTACTTCTGGAAAGGCGAGGATCCGCGGGTCGTGGGGATGAAGGCCGAGCGGCTGCGGCGGCTGCTCACCAGCGGTATTTCTCTGGTCGCCTACCATCTGCCGCTCGATGCCCACCGGGAGCTCGGCAACAATGCCTGTCTGGGGCGCCGGCTCGAGTTGCGGGTGATGGCGACGCATGATGCCGGCGGTGTTCCGGGTCTATTGTGGTTCGGAGAGCTCGAGACGCCCGAATCCGCCGACGCGTTCGTCGACCGCGTGGGCGCCGCGCTCCAACGACGGCCCTTGAGGGTGGGGGATGGGCCGGCAGTGGTCCAGCGCGTGGCCTGGTGCACCGGTGCCGCTCAGGGTTTTCTGGGCGATGCGGTCGCGCTCGGTGCGGACGTCTACATCAGTGGCGAGGTCTCCGAGCGCACCACCCACGAGGCCCGCGAGCAGGGCGTTCACTATCTGGCCGCCGGCCACCATGCCACCGAGCGTTACGGCGTGCAGGCGCTGGGCAGTCATCTCGCGGAGGTGTTTGCGGTTGATCATTTACATCTCGAAGACGACAACCCGGTGTAGGGTGCTTGTCGCTGCCTCGCGACGAATACGGTAAGCTTCGGTTTGATAAGTCAAAAGCCGCTGTGCGCTTGACGCTTCACGGTCGATATTGGATCCTTATGCGCCTTCGATGGGGCGATTATGACCGGGGCCCGTTGACTGTTCCCGGCGCGCATGCCCGGGAGCAGTCAACGGGCCCTGACGGCCGGCCGTGTGCCCCGGTCCTATCCCCGGGCCGTTGCGCGGCGGCATCCCAGCCTAAACCCAAGCCAGGGGGACGTGGATGAATCAGGAAGGCGCGGACAGGAGCAGACGCCGCTTCCTCACCGGCGCCGTGACCGTCGTGGGCGGCGCGGGCGCAGTGGTGACGGCGATCCCCTTTCTGTCCTATTGGCAACCGAGTGCCCGAACCCAGGCCGCAGGTGCGCCCGTGGAGGCGGACATCAGCCAGCTGCGGCCGGGGCAGCGGATCAACGTGGAGTGGCGTGGCAAGCCCGTCTGGATCTTCCGCCGAAGTGAGGAAGACGTGGAGCAGCTGCCCGAGCTGAACGATCGGCTGAGTGATCCGGAGTCCAAGGTGGCGAGCCAACAGCCGCCGTACGCGCAGAACACCGCCCGCGCGATCAAGCCCGAAATCGGCGTGCTGGTGGGGATCTGCACACACCTGGGGTGCTCGCCGCTGTTCCGGCCGGAAGCGGGCTCGGTCGATGCCGGGTGGCCCGGGGGCTTCTTCTGCCCCTGTCACGGATCCAAGTTCGACCTCGCCGGACGTGTGTTCCAGGGAGTGCCGGCGCCCACTAACCTCGAGGTACCGCCGTACTGGTACCCGAGTGACGGGCGCGTGATCGTGGGCGAGCATCAGGACGGGGAGGCCGCGTAATGAGCGACGGTGTCAAGACCAACGGGCTCGCCGGCTGGATCGATGCCCGCTTCCCCATGACCAAGATGTGGGAAGAGCACGTCTCGAAGTACTACGCGCCGCGCAACTTCAACGTGTGGTACTACTTCGGGTCGCTCGCCATGCTGGTGCTGGTCAACCAGATCCTCACCGGCATCTGGCTGACCATGAACTACAACCCGAGTGCCGAGGGCGCGTTCTCGTCGGTGCTCTACATCATGCGCGATGTGGAGTGGGGGTGGTTGATCCGCTACATGCACTCCACCGGCGCATCGGCGTTCTTCATCGTCATCTATCTGCACATGTTCCGGGCCCTGCTCTACGGCTCCTACAAGAAACCCCGGGAGCTCATCTGGCTGTTCGGCATGCTGATCTATCTGGTGCTCATGGCCGAGGCGTTCATGGGCTATCTCCTGCCGTGGGGGCAGATGTCGTACTGGGGTGCCCAGGTGATCACCTCGCTGTTCGGCGCGATCCCGGGCTTCGGTGACGCGCTCGCCACCTGGATCCGGGGCGACTACAACATCTCCGGGGTGACCCTGAACCGCTTCTTCGCACTGCATGTGATCGCATTGCCGCTGGTGCTGGTCTTCCTGGTGATTGCGCACATCCTCGCGCTTCACGAGGTGGGTTCCAACAACCCGGATGGCATCGACATCAAGAAGAACAAGGACAGCAACGGCGTGCCCAAGGACGGTATTCCGTTCCACCCGTATTACACGGTCAAGGACACCTTCGGTGTGGGTGTCTTCCTGTTCTTCTTCGCGGCCGTGATCTTCTTCGCGCCGGAGTTCGGGGGGTTGTTCCTCGAGAAGCCGAACTTCGAGCCGGCTGACCCCCTGGCTACGCCGGATCACATCGCGCCGGTGTGGTACTTCACCGCGTTCTATTCCATTCTTCGCGCGGTGCCGGACAAGTTCCTCGGCGTCGTGGCGATGGGTGCCGCCATCTTTCTGCTCTTCCTCCTGCCGTGGATCGATCGCGGGCGGGTGCGTTCCATCCGCTATCGCGGTCTCGGCTACAAGATTGCGTTGGCACTGTTCGCCATCGCTTTCGTCTTCCTGAGCTATCTCGGACTGCAGGCACCGTCGATGGAAATCCTCGGGTGGACCGTGACCACCTGGGCGCGAATCTGCTCGGCGGTCTACTTCGCGTTCTTCGCGTTCCTGCTCATCTACACGTTGTTCGGGTTGGAGAAGACGAAGCCGGTGCCGGAAAGGGTGAAACACTAATGAGAAAGATGGCCGTCGCACTGCTGCTGGCGTTGTTGCCCGGGCTTGCCCTGGGCGCCGGTGGCGGGCAGAAGCTCATGGACGCGCACGTCGACGTGACCGATACCGCGTCGCTGCAGCGGGGAGCGAAATATTTCGCCAACTACTGCATGGGGTGTCATTCGCTGAAGTACCTCCGCTATAACCGCATGGCCGAGGACCTGGCGATTCCGGAGAATGTGCTCGAGCAGTATCTCCTCTGGGATGGCAGCAAACCCCACGAGCCCATGCACACCGCGATGCGAGGTGCCGATGCCACCGAATGGTTCGGCGCGGCGCCGCCGGATCTCTCGCTGACCGCCCGGCGGCGTGGCGCGGACTGGGTGTTCACGTATCTGAACACCTTCTACCGCGATGACGACACCGCCACCGGCGTGAACAACCTGGTGCTGCCGGGCGCATCCATGCCCCATGTGCTCTGGCGCCTGCAGGGCGTTCCGGAGCCCGTCTACGGCGAGGCGGCCAATGGTGAGCGCCACGTGACCGGCGTCAAGGTGGCGGATGGGGCTGGCGCTCTCAGCGAGGAGGAGTATCATCGCGTCACTCGCGACATCACCAACTTCCTCGCATACGCGGCGGAGCCGATTAGGGCCTATCGCGAACGTCTGGGCGTGTGGGTGTTGCTGTTCATCGCCTTGTTCACCGGTCTCGCCTATATGCTCAAGCGCGAGTTCTGGAAGGACGTGCACTGACATGTGCACGTCCTGTGCCTGGTTGGGAGTGATTAATGGCCTCGGTTAACAGACGCTCGGTTATGACCCTGTATTCCAGTCCTGCCTGCGTGCACAGCCACCGCGTGCGGCTCGTGCTTGCCGAAAAGGGCATTGCCGTCGAGATCGTGGACGTCGAGCCGGGCGGCCGGGTGCCGGAAGACCTCGCGGATCTCAACCCCTATGGCGAGGCGCCGACGCTCGTCGACCGGGATCTGGCGCTTTACGACACGCGTGTCATCAGCGAGTACCTCGACGAGCGTTTCCCTCATCCGCCGCTGATGCCGGTGGATCCGGTCTCCCGGGCCAAGGCGCGGCTGGTGATCTCGCGCATCGAGCGGGACTGGGTGAATATCCTGGATACCCTCGACCGCGTTTCCGGGGACGAGGCCGCGCAACGACGCAAGGCGCTGTCGGAAAGCCTGGCGGCAAGTGACGAGGTGTTCGGTTCCGGCACGCCGTTCTTCCTCAGCGAGGAGCTGTCCATGATGGACTGCGTGCTGGGGCCAATGCTCTGGCGGCTCCATCATTATGGCGTGGAGCTGCCGGACAGTGCCGCTAGCGTGCATGCCTATGCCGAGCGACTGTTCGAGCGCGAAGCTTTCCAGAAGAGCCTGAGCGACGTTGAGCGGGCGATGCGCGCTGTCTGAGCAGAGTGCTCAGGGTTCCAGCGGCGAAGCCATCCACCGGCCGAGACGACGAGATCGCATGACGCCGAGACGACCGTACCTTATCCGCGCGCTCTATGAGTGGATCACCGACAATGGCCTGACGCCGTACCTGCTGGTCGATACCGGTGTGGAGGGCATCGAGGCGCCGCTTGAATACGCTGACAAGGGCAAGCTCGTGCTCAACGTGGCGCCACGGGCGGTGCGGGCGCTGGAGCTCGGTAACGACTGGGTCAGCTTCAACGCGCGCTTCGGCGGGGCGCCGAGGGATGTGTTCCTGCCCGTCGCTGCGATCATCGCCATCTACGCGCGCGAGAACGGCCAGGGAATGCTCTTCGGCAGTGAGGACGGCGGGGACGAGCCGCCGCCCTCCGGCCCGGATGATGGCGGCGACGGCGATTCCGGCGGTGGCGACAAGAAGCCGCGGCTGCGCGTCGTCAAATAGCGCGCCCCCACGAACGCCGGCGTCCCAGCCGGCGTTCGTGCATCACGGCACTTGCTATTGTGATGGAAGGCCGCGAACGTCGAGGCATGGAGGAGGCCATGATCGAGGTCCATCACGGCGATATCACCCGCCTGGAAGTCGATGCCATCGTCAATGCTGCCAACCGCCGTCTTGCCGGCGGTGGCGGTGTGGACGGGGCGATTCATCGCGCCGCCGGCCCGGAGCTGCACGAGGCCTGCCGTGAGCTCGGCGGCTGCGAGACCGGCGACGCCAAGATTACCCCCGGATTTCGCCTGCCGGCGCATTACATCATCCACACGGTGGGGCCGGTGTGGTCCGGGGGGGATCACGGCGAGGATGAGCTGCTCCGTAGCTGCTATCGCCGCAGCCTGGAGGTGGCGCACGAGCATGGGGTCAAGAGCGTCGCCTTTCCCGCCATCAGTACCGGGGTCTATGGGTTTCCCCCGGAGCGGGCCGTCGACATTGCGGTTGACGAAATGCGGCGCAGGGAAGGCGACTTCGACCGGCTTGTCGCGTGCTGTTTTTCCGAGGCGGATGCGCAGCTCTACCGCCAGCGTCTCGGCAGCGACGGGTGAGTGCCGGGGCGCGTCGCCGCGCCCCGGACAAGGTCACTTCGGCGCGAACAGGTATTGGTCGATGAGGTCGCAGAGGCAGTGGATCGTCAGCAGGTGTACCTCCTGGATGCGGGCGGTGACCGTTGCCGGCACGCGGATCTCCAGGTCGTCGCTGCCCAGTGTGCGCGCGATTTCCCCGCCGTCGCGGCCTGTGAGGGCGACGCTGCGTACCCCGCGTTCCCGCGCTGCCTGGATCGCGGCGACCACGTTATCGCTGTTGCCGCTGGTACTGATCGCCAGAAGCACGTCGTCGGGTTGTCCGAGGGCGCGGACCTGGCGCGCGAAGATTTCCCGGTAGCTGTAATCGTTGGCCACCGACGTCAGCGTGGAGCTGTCCGTGGTCAGTGCAATCGCCGGCAGTCCCGGGCGCTCCATCTCGAAACGATTGAGCAGCTCGGAGGAGAAGTGCTGAGCGTCAGCGGCCGACCCGCCATTGCCACAGGAGAGCACCTTGTGCTCGGCCTGCAGGGCGCGGGCCATCAGCTCGGCAGCCTGCAGAATGACCGGGGTCAGACGGTCCATCGCCATCTGCTTGGTCTGGATGCTCTCGTGGAAGTGTCGGGTTATACGCTCGTGGGGATCCATCAGGGTTCGTACTCCAGGGGCGTTGGTCACTCGTCGGCCCGGAAGGCGTCGCGCAGCCACGCGATATCGCCACGGCCATCAATGGTAACGACATCGAAGCGGCAGGGGCGTTCGTGTGCCCCGTGCCGGTGCAGGTAGTAGCGGGCGGCGCGTACCAGCCGCCGGCGCTTGCTTGCGGTAACGCTTTCGGCAGCGGCGCCATAGTCGTCGCGGCTGCGCTTGCGGACTTCCACGAAGACCAGGCAATCCGCATCCGTCATGATCAGGTCCAGCTCACCGCCACGGCAGTGAATATTGCGGTCCAGGCACCGCAGGCCGGCAGCCTCGAGGTGGCGTTGTGCGAGATCCTCGGCGCGGGCGCCGAGCAGGCGGGCGCGGCGCTGCCTCATGGTTGCCGGGGTGGCGTCGTTTCCGGCGTCTGCGGGGAGGCCTCATCGTTCATGGCCGGTTGACGTTCGCTGACTTGTAGCGGCTTCAGGCCGTCACCCGTGACGGTCACGACCATGGGCGTTCGGTGCACCACACCGTCACTGCCGAGGGTCAGTCGGCCCGTTGCACCGCGAATCGCACGGCCTGGCGCCAGTGCCAGGGTGCCCACTCGCTGGATCAGACGTCCGGCGTCCACGCCCAATGCCACGAGCTCGGGCATGTTGCGCGCGCTCTCCGGCCACCGGGCCATGGCGGTCTGCTGAAGCTCGGCGAGAGCCGTGTCATCCACTGCCGAGTCCATGAGCCACGGCAGCTCCACGAGGCGAAGTGCCTCCAGGTCCTGCCGCGCGGCGTCGTCCGCCGGCTTCGGGTAAGCGTGGGAGGTCGCGTAGACGGGCAGGTCGAGTCCGTGGTGGAAGCGCACCTGCGGCACGATCAGGCGGGCCTCGCGCGGAAAGGCAGCGATGAATAGCGCCTGCATGTCCGCTCGTCGGCTTGGTTCGAATTGCAGATCGCGGTTGAGTACCCGCCGCAGCTCACGGTAGCGGCGTTCGCTGACGTCCAGGTTGAACAGCCGCCGCAGGGTGTCGCTGTAATCGGCGCCGTCGCCGTCGTAGCGCGCCGTCTCCAGGATGCCGCCACCGACCGCGGAGAATGCCTGCTGGTAGGCATTGGCGACACGGTCGCCCCATGCGCCTTGCGGGGCGAGAAGCACGGCACGCTCTATGCCGGCATTCCAGGCCGCTTCCGCCGCGGTGCGTGCGTCGTCTTCCGGCGAAAGGCCGAATTGATAGGCATTCGCCGTCGTGCCTTGCGTGGCCACCGTGTTGAGTGCCAACAGCAAGCGCTCGCCCGCGTGTTGTGCCAGCACGGCGCGCACGGCGTCCTTCGTCAGCGGCCCGACGACCGCGCTACCCGATGGTGCCCGTCGGTACGCGGCCGTCGCGCCGGCTGCCGTGCCCTGGGTGTCCAGGATTTCCAGCGCCGGTCGTTTATTGGCGGGCAATGCGTAAAGACTGGTGAGAAAGCCATCGCGTATGGCGCGGCCGACATCGCCGAGATCGCCCGAGAGAGGCAGTAGCAGGGTGACGTTCTCGGGGGCGCTGAGGCGTTCACCGAGTTTTGCCATCAGCTCGTCGATGAACGCGTGGGCCGGGTGATCTGGGTAGCGCCTGCGCCACGCCGCGACCGCGGATTCCACGGCGTTGCGGTCGGCGCTGTTTCCGCGTACTGCCCACGCGAGCTCGAGCCATGCGCCGAAGCGATCCGGGCGGACGGCGGGCACCTGTCCGCGCAATGTCTCCTGGGGAACGCGCTGCAATGCCGCCCACACGCCCTCCGATACCGCTGTGTCGCGGCCCCGCCTGCCAATGAGCGTGCTGCGCTGCACGCGATGGCGTGCCGCCTGCAAGGCTTGCCCCGCGTCCAGCTCCGCTGCGGCGAGTGTCTCGAGCCATGCTGCGGCGACCGGCGCCGGCAGCGCTTCGGGAACCGGGCTCAGCGTCTCGATGATCTTCGGCGGTGGCAGGCTCTCGTCGAGTCGCACCTCCAGCAGTGTCGCCATCGCCTGAGTGTCACGCGCCTGCGAGAGTCCCTCGCTGCGGCGGGCCGCTGCCAGCAGACCCCGGGATCGGCTCCCGCGGCCAGCGTCGAGGTAGAGCAGAGCGGCACGGAGGCGATAGCGATCCGCAGTGGCACTGTCGTCCGCCGTGCGTGCAGCGCGCTCGAAGCGCTGCGCCGCCGCTTCACTGCGGCCGGCGGCGGCGAGTTCCTCCGCTTCCTGCGCCGGTGTGGACTGAGCGGGCGACGGCGCTGGAGAAGGCGTAGTGGCGCATCCGCCTAGAGTGAGAACGAACAGGATCAATGGAAGGCAAAGCCTGCTCGGCTGGATCGGGGCCATCGGCGGTCGTCCTAGGGTTTTTCAAAGTCCCGGGCGTGCCGCGCCCGGGGCCATGGTCGTGAAAGCAAGGGCGGTGCTCGCACAGTCGAGCCCCCAATCGGTAGACTGCCCGGGCGGCGCAGCCGCAGTCGGTCAACGAGTATCCGTACGGTGGAAACAGCGTGTCAAATTCCCGTGGAACCCTTTATGTGGTGGCGACGCCCATCGGGCATCTGGACGATCTCAGCCGCCGTGCTGCCGAGACGCTGGCGCAGGTGGCGTGGGTCGCCGCGGAGGATACCCGTCACAGTGGCCGGCTGCTTGCCCATCTGGGCGTGCGTACGCCCATGATCAGCCTCCACGAGCACAACGAGGCCGAGCGCGTGGCGCGGGTGGCGGCGGTGCTCGACGCCGGTGAGGATGTGGCGCTGATCAGCGACGCCGGTACGCCGCTGATCAGCGATCCCGGCTACGTCCTGGTGCGCTCGTTGCGGGAGCGGGGCGTCACCGTTAGCCCGGTTCCCGGCCCCAGCAGTATTGTCGCGGCGTTGTCGGTCGCCGGGCTACCCACCGATCGGTTCGTCTACGAGGGATTCCTGCCGGCGAAGGCGGCGCAGCGGCGCCGACGGCTGGAGGCGCTGGCCGGCGAGCCGCGTACCCTCGTGGTGCTGGAGTCGTCACACCGTATCGAGGCCGCGCTGCGGGACATGGTCACGGTGTGGGGCGCGCAGCGCGAGGTCTGTCTGGCGCGCGAGCTCACCAAGCGCTTCGAGACGGTGCGCCTGGCGTCCGTGGGCGAGCTGGCGGAATGGCTCGCCGGTGATCCCGACCAGCGTCGCGGCGAGTTCGTGCTCATCGTCCACGGGGCACCGGCGAAACCGCCTGAGCCCGTGGTCGATGCCGACGCGCTGCTCGCGGCACTCGCCGCCGAAATGCCGCCGCGTCGGGCGGCGAAGCTCGTGGCGAGACTTACCGGAGTGGGTGCGAACGAGCTCTACGACCGGATTACCCGCGACTGAGCGGTTGTTGCGACCCGGACGCGGCGGGCGCTGTCGGCGTGGCTTTGTTATCATGTGCGTTCGGGAAGTCGGCCGGACGGTCGCGGCACCCACGCGGGTGCGGAGGAAAGTCCGGGCTCCACAGGGCAGGGTGCCAGGTAACGCCTGGGCGGCGTGAGCCGACGGAAAGTGCCACAGAGAACAGACCGCCGATGGCCTCTGCATGCAGGGGCACAGGTAAGGGTGAAAAGGTGCGGTAAGAGCGCACCGCGCGGGTGGCAACACTCCGCGGCACGGTAAACCCCACCCGGAGCAAGACCAAATAGGGGAGCGTTCGTGTTGCCCGCGCGGCTCCCGGGTAGGTCGCTAGAGGTGTGCGGTGACGCGCATCCCAGAGGAATGGCCGTCCTCGACAGAACCCGGCTTACAGGCCGGCTTCCCGTTCTTCCCTCCTTGATCCGCGATACCCGCCCTCCATTCGAGTCGGGCCTGCTGCCTGCTCCAGGTGCGAGGTGCCCGGTGCCCGGGAATAGGCAACGGGTTTCAGCATCTTCGCCACGGCAGTTCGCGTTCCGTTGCGGAAAACCGCCATAGCGCCATGTTTCCGGTGGAGTTTTTGCCGGCCGTCGGAAACTTAGTCCGCTACCTTCGTTCGGTCCACCTAAGTTCCTGAGTGAGAGGGAAAAACTGCGCTCGCTTCGCTTGACGCCATGTGGGGCCCCTCCTATAGTGTGTAGCGAAGTGGGGGAAAGTGGTGGGAAATGGAGTTCCAAAGCCGAAATGGGGTAGTGAGTGTTCCGCGGTGTCACGCACATCAATCTCGACTCGAAAGGCCGGATCGCCTTTCCCAGTCGCTATCGGGACCGACTGCAGTCCCTGTGCGAAGGGCACCTTGTGGTGACGGTGGACCGCGATCACTGCCTGCTGGTCTATCCGCTTCCGGAATGGGAAGCGATCGAACAGAAACTCGTTAAGCTGCCCAGCCTCAATCGCACGGCCCGGCGCCTGCAGCGGTTGCTGATCGGGCACGCTACCGAGTGTCAGCTCGACGGCAACGGCAGAATCCTCGTGCCGCCACCGTTACGCGAATTCGCCGGCTTGGAGAAAAAGACCGTGCTCATCGGTCAGGGCAACAAATTCGAGTTGTGGGATGAGGCGGCGTGGTTCGAACGTCGCGATGAATGGCTTGCCGAGGCCTCCGAAGAGGAGGAGCTGCCCGAAGAGCTCGAGGCACTGTCGCTATGACGGCGGCACAGCACAATTCCGGCGACCATCGGCCGGTACTGCTGGATGCCGCCGTGGAAGCGCTGGCGGTGCGTGCCGACGGCCGTTACGTGGATGCCACCTATGGCCGCGGCGGGCACAGTGCGGCGATCGTCGAGCGTCTGGGGGCCGATGGCGGTCTCTGGGCGATCGACCGCGATCCCGAGGCCATCGCCACGGCGCGCGCGCGTCTCGGCGAAGATCCGCGCTGCCGTATCCGTCACGCGTCGTTCGGCCATCTGGAAGCGCTCGCGCGCGCGGAAGGCCTGGTCGGTCGTGTGGACGGGCTGTTGATGGATCTCGGCGTGTCCTCGCCGCAACTCGATGATCCCGAGCGAGGCTTTAGCTTCATGCGCGATGGCCCGCTGGACATGCGCATGGATACGACCTCGGGGCCCACGGCACGCGAGTGGCTGGAGCGCACGACACCCGAGACGATTGCCCGGGTGCTGCGTGACTACGGCGAGGAGCGCTTTGCCCGCCGTATCGCCGGCGCCATCGCCGAAGCCCGGGCGGCCGGCCGTCTGCCGCGCCGTACCGGTGAGTTCGCTGAGCTCGTGGCCAATGCCGTGCCCCGCCGGGAGCGCCACAAGCACCCGGCCACACGCACGTTCCAGGCGCTGCGTATTGCCGTGAACGGCGAGCTCGAGGCATTGGAGGCCGCCCTCGCAGCGGTGCGGGCGCTCCTCGCGCCACACGGGCGACTGGTGGTGATCAGCTTCCACTCCCTGGAGGACAGGCTGGTCAAGCGTTTCATTCGTGATGCCAGTCGTGTCGGCACATTGCCACCAGGCGTACCGGAGCCGCCGCCGGAGCGTCGGCCCTGGTTGCGCCAGATAGGCAAGGCCGTGCGGGCCGAAGACACCGAAGTCAGCGACAACCGGCGTTCGCGCAGCGCCGTCATGCGGTGCGCGGAGCGGCTGGAGTGAGTGTGCAGCACTGGCTCGTGGCGGCGCTGACGGTGGCAGTGACCGCGAGTGCGGTGGCGGTGGTGACCACCAAGCATTACAGCCGCCGGGCGTTCGTCGAGCTGCAGCAACTGCAGCGCGAACGTGATCGATTGGATGTCGAGTGGGGGCGCCTGCGCATCGAGCAGGGAGCCGTTGCCACCCACGGACGCGTCGAGACCATCGCTCGACGGGAGCTGGAAATGCGCATGCCCGGACGTGACGACGTGATCATCGTACGCCGCGGCGGCGACAGTGGGGGAAGCACCAGGTGAATAGCCAACGCCCGGACAACGCGGAGACTTCAGCGCCGCGCTGGCGACGCCTGTTCGTGCTCGGTGCATTCGCTGTGCTGGCGTTCACGCTGGCGGCGCGGGCCGTGGAGATTCAGCTGGTCGAGCGCGACTTCCTGGAAGGGCAGGGCCAGGCGCGCCATCTGCGGGTCAATGCCATTCCCGCGCACCGGGGCATGATCACCGACCGCTTCGGTGAGCCGCTCGCCATCAGCTCGCCGGTGGACTCGGTGTGGGCGGACCCCGGCGAGTTGCTCGGCGCGGCCGGACGGGTTCCCGAGCTCACCGAGCTGCTGGGGCTCGACGCCGAGCGCGTGCGGGCGATGCTGGAATCGCGTCGCGACAAGGAATTCGTCTACATCAAGCGCCATGTCACCCCCGCCACCGGTGACCGGGTCATGGCGTTGCGCCTGCCCGGCGTCTCGCTGAAGCGTGAGTATCGCCGCTTCTATCCCACCGGCGAGGTCGCCGGCCACGTCCTCGGCTTTACCGATATCGACGACCGCGGCCAGGAAGGTCTGGAACGGGCGTACAACGGCTGGCTTAGCGGCAACCCGGGCGCCAAGCGGGTGGTGCGTGATCGCCTCGGTCGCGTGATCGAGGACGTGGAGTTGTTGCGTGAGCCGGAGCCGGGGCGCGATCTGACGCTCAGCCTGGACCGACGCCTGCAGTACATCGCCTACCGCGAGCTCAAGGCCGCGGTGGCTCGCCACGACGCCGTCAACGGTGCCGCCGTCGTGCTGGATGCGCGCAATGGTGAGGTGCTCGCCATGGCCAACCAGCCCGGTTTCAATCCCAACGATCGCAGTCAGCTCGACAGCCGGCGCTACCGCAACCGCGCGGTGGCCGATGTCATCGAGCCCGGGTCGACGATCAAGCCGTTCACGATCGCCGCGGCGCTGGAGTCGGGTCGTTTCGAGCCCACAACGCCGGTGAATGCCGGTCCCGGCTGGATGATGGTGGGCGGCAACACGGTTCAGGACGTGCACAACTACGGCGATATCGATGTCGCCACGGTGCTGCAGAAATCGAGCAACGTCGGTATTACGCGGATCGCGCTGTCACTCGAGCGCGGCGATGTCTGGAGGATGGTGGACGCCGCCGGATTCGGCCAGTCCACCGGCAGCGGTTTTCAGGGCGAAGAGGCGGGTATGCTTGCGGTGACGCCGCCACGCAGCCGTTTCCAGCGCGCGACGCTGGCGTTCGGCTACGGTCTCGCCGCCACGCCGTTGCAGGTTGCGCATGCCTATACCGCGCTCGGCAACGGCGGCGTGCTGCCGCCGGTGACTTTCCTTCGCGGCGGCGACAAGGGCGAGGGGCGGCGTATCATGAGTACGAAGACGGCCGGGGACGTTCTCCGGATGATGGAGCGGGTCGTCTCCGACGAGGGTACCGCGGAGCGTGCGGCCATCGCCGGCTACCGCGTGGCCGGCAAGACCGGCACCTCGAAAAAGGCCGTGGCCGGCGGCTATGCGGATGACCGCTATGTGGCCCTGTTCGCGGGCATCGTACCCGCGAGTGACCCGCGTTTCGTGTGCGTGGTGATGATCAATGAGCCCCGTCGCGACGACTACTACGGTGGCCAGGTGGCCGCGCCGGTCTTCCGTGAAGTCATGAGCCAGGCGTTGCGGCTTTATAATGTGCCCCCCGACGGGCAGACGAGCCCGGCAGCGCCGTTGATGATGGCGGATCGGGGGCGGCCATGACGGTGGTGGCACGCCCACGCCTGGATGACCTGCTGCGGCCCTGGGGCGTGTCCGCACCGGCCGTCGAAGTGGCGGCGCTCGCGCTGGACAGCCGGCAGGTGAGCCCTGGCGGACTTTTCCTCGCCGTCGCCGGCACGTGCGGCCATGGGCTGGAATATCTGGACGATGCCCTGGCGCGGGGTGCGGCAGCAGTGGTGTGGGAACCGGCCGAGGCCACACCGGCAGTGGATGTCGAAGCGCGCTGCCGTGCCACCGGTGCCGTGGCCGTCGCAATGCCTCGCCTCGCCCGGTGTGTTGGTGAGGTTGCCGCCCGGTTCTTCGGTGAGCCGGGCGAAAGGTTGCGGCTGGTCGGGGTCACCGGTACTGACGGCAAGACATCGACCACCCAGTTCATCGCCCGTGCCCTCGATACCGACGTCAGTCCCTGGGCCGTGGTGGGCACCATTGGTTGGGGCCGACCGGGTGCGCTGGCACCGGCTACCCATACGACGCCGGATGCGGTGAGCCTGCAGCGTCAGCTTGCTGCGCTGGTGGACGCAGGCGTCTCGGGGGCCGTGCTGGAGGTGTCGTCCCATGCCCTCGATCAGCAGCGAACCGGCGGGCTCGGATTCGACGTCGCCGTGCTTACCAATCTCAGCCGCGATCATCTCGATTATCACGGCACCGACGAAGCCTACGCGGCGGCCAAGGCGAAGCTGTTCCGGGAGCCTCCACCGGCGGTGGCGGTGCTCAATATGGACGACCCATTCGGCCGCCGCTTGGCGGCCGAGCCGCAATCGCCGGTGGTCGGCTATTCCGTGGCGGGTGATCGTCGGGCCCGGGTATGCGCGAGCGCAATAGAGACCACCCCTGCGGGGCTGACGCTTTCGTTCACCGTGGACGAGCAGGCACTGACACTGGCGCTGCCGTTGTTCGGCCGTTTCAATGCGGCGAACGTGCTCGCGACTGCCGCAACGTTGCTCGCATTCGGCTTCACCGCAACGGAGATGGAGACGGCGTTGCGGCGCCTGCATCCGGTGCCGGGGCGTATGGAGGCCCTCGGGGGCGGTGCGCGTCCCACGGTCGTGGTGGATTACGCGCATAC
Organism: Arhodomonas sp. AD133; assembly: GCF_051195215.1. Lineage (NCBI taxonomy): Bacteria > Pseudomonadati > Pseudomonadota > Gammaproteobacteria > Chromatiales > Ectothiorhodospiraceae > Arhodomonas > Arhodomonas sp. AD133. The sequence continues at coordinate 32,528 of NZ_JBNAZM010000034.1, forward strand.
GCCGGCGGCACTCGCCGCCGCGCTGGAGGCCGTGCGCGAGCACTTTCCCGGGCGGTTGTGGTGTGTCTGTGGCTGCGGCGGTGATCGGGATCGCGGCAAGCGTCCGCTGATGGCGGAGGCGGCCGCGCGCCTAGCCGATGAAGTGGTTTTCACCAGCGACAATCCCCGCAGCGAATCGCCCGGGGCCATTCTCGAGGACATGCGCGCCGGTTTGCCGGCCGGACGGTCGGCAACGCTCCTTGTCGATCGCGCCGAGGCCATTGCACATGCTGTCGGCGGCGCCGGTGCCGGAGACGCGGTGCTGATCGCCGGTAAGGGCCATGAGGACTATCAGATCGTCGGCGATCGCCGACTCGCGTTCAGTGATCGCGCAGTGGTCGAGACGGCCCTCGAGGCCGGGGAGGCGGGCTGATGGACCCGGTGACACTGACAGACCTGGCGCGCGCGCTCGACGAGGGGCGAATCCGCGGCGATGGTGTGACCGTTACCGGGGCGGCAATCGATTCCCGGCGTGTCCGCTCGGGTGAGCTCTTCGTCGCACTTGCCGGCGAGCGTGTCGACGGTCACGACTTCGTGGCCGCGGCACGGACGGCGGGCGCCTCGGCCGCGCTCGTGGCCCGTGAGGTCGCCGATGCGTTGCCCCAATGGGTCGTCCCGGACCCGGCGACGACACTAGCCCGGCTCGGCGCCTGGGTGCGCGCTGGCGTTCCGGCGACCGTCATCGGCGTGACCGGTTCCAATGGCAAAACCACGGTGAAGGAAATGCTGGCGGCCATTCTCGGCACGGGTGCCGAGACGCTGGCTACCGAGGGCAACCTGAACAATTTCCTCGGCGTGCCGCTCACGTTGTGCCGGCTGCACCGGGGGCAGCGTTTCGCCGTGATCGAGATGGGCGCCAATGCCCCGGGGGAGATCGCCGGTCTGGCAGAGCTGGCCGGCCCGACTATCGGCATCGTGACCAACGCCGGACCCGCACATCTGTCGGGGTTCGGCAACATCGAGGGTGTGGCGCGCGCAAAAGGCGAAATGTTCCGCGGTTTGCCCCCTGACGGGGTTGCGGTGATCAACGCCGACGACGATCATGCGCCGCTTTGGCGGGAACTCGCGGGAACGCGCCGCATCGTGACTTTTGGCACCGCCGAGTCGGCGGATGTCCGGGTCCTTCCGGATCATGGCGAACGCATGCGTCTTGCACTGCCTGGCGGAGACGAAGTCTCCGCCGAGCTGGCGCTGCCCGGGGCGCACAACCGTATGAACGCTGCAGCGGCTGCCGCGGCATCGCTCGCCGCCGGCGCCCCGCCGGCCTGGATTGAACGCGGGCTGGAGACTGTGGGCGGCGTCGCCGGGCGCCTCGCGCGCCGGCGTCTTGCCGGTGGCATCGAGCTGATCGATGACAGCTACAACGCCAATCCGGCGTCCGTGCGCGCGGCGGTGGATCTGCTGGCCGCCGGTGGCGGCGAGTGCTGGCTCGTGCTTGGGGACATGGGCGAGCTGGGCGAGGCCGCGGCATCGCTGCACGCGCAGACCGGCACTTACGCGCACAAGGCCGGCATCGCACGGCTTTTCACCTGCGGTGAGATGGCACGGACGGCGGCCGAGGCGTTCGGTGAAGGCGCCACCCATTGCCCCGGGTTGGAGGCGCTCGTGGCCGCCCTTCGCCGGGATCTCCGGCCGGGGGTTCGTGTGCTGGTCAAGGGTTCCCGCTCCGCGGCGATGGACCGAGTGGTCGCCGCGCTCACCGAAGGCGACGACCAAGGGGTAGGGGGCTGAACGATGCTACTGGCGCTGGCGAGCTGGCTCGAATCATTCTACAGCGGATTCAATGTCTTCCAGTACCTGACATTCCGCGCGATTCTGGGCACGCTCACCGCTTTGGGGATCGCCTTGCTGGTCGGGCCGGGCCTGATTCGGCGTCTGGTTCGCTATCAGATCGGTCAGTACGTCCGCGACGACGGTCCGCAAACACATCTCTCCAAGGCGGGCACGCCGACCATGGGCGGTGCGCTGATTCTGGTAGGCGTGGCCGTCGCCACCGTGCTCTGGAGCGATCTTACCAACCGTTTCGTCTGGACAGTGCTGCTCGTGACTCTGGCCTTCGGTGTCATCGGTGGCATCGATGACTGGCTCAAGCTCACGCGGGCCAACAGCAAGGGCCTGTCGGCGCGAGCGAAGTACCTGTCACAGTCCGTCGTGGGCTTCGTGGCCGCGATCGTGCTGTTCGCCAGCGCCCAACTGCCCATCGAGACCTCGCTCATAGTGCCGTTCTTCAAGACCGTTGCGGTGCCTCTGGGCTGGGTGTTCGTGCCGCTGACCTACTGTGTGATCGTCGGTGCCTCCAATGCCGTGAATCTCACCGACGGTCTCGACGGTCTCGCCATCATGCCCACCGTGCTCGTGGGGGGCGCGCTCGGGGTGTTCGCATACGCGACCGGGCATAGCAACTTCGCCGACTACCTGGGCATCCCCTACGTGCCCGGTGTCGGCGAGATCGTCGTATTCTGCGGCGCGCTGGTCGGCGCCGGCCTCGGCTTCCTGTGGTTCAACACTTACCCGGCTCAGGTGTTCATGGGCGATGTCGGGGCCCTGGCGCTGGGTGCGGCGCTCGGCGTGATCGCCGTGGTCGTCCGCCAGGAGTTGGTGCTTTTCATCATGGGCGGTGTCTTCGTCGTGGAGACGGTGTCGGTCATGCTCCAGGTCGCCTCGTTCAAGCTCACTGGCCGGCGCATTTTCCGCATGGCACCGCTGCATCACCACTTCGAGCTCAAAGGGTGGCCGGAGCCGCGCGTGATCGTGCGGTTCTGGATCATCACGGTGGTCCTCGTGCTCGTGGGTTTGGCGACGTTGAAGCTGCGTTGATGGTGGATATGGACGACATGGGGCCAGATCGGCGCGCCTATACCGCCATCGTCGGACTCGGCGAGAGCGGTTACGCTTGCGCCCGCCACCTGGTCGATCGGGGGCAGAGCGTGGCGGTCACCGACAGCCGCGAGGCGCCGCCACGTGCCGCCGCGTTGACCGCCTCCGCCCCTGGCGTTGCCCAACACCTCGGCGCTATCGATGGCGCGTTGCTCGCCGGCGCCGCGGAAGTGGTGCTCAGTCCCGGGGTCGACCCGCGGCATCCGGCCATCGAGGCGGCATGCACCGCGGGCGTGCCCGTGATTGGTGAGATCGAGCTCTTCGCGCGGGCCGTGGATGCGCCGGTTGTGGCGATTACCGGCTCGAACGGCAAGAGCACGGTTACCACCCTGGTCGGGGAGATGGCGCAGGCGGCGGGCGTCGAGGCAGCGGTCGGCGGCAACCTCGGTCCGGCAGCTGTGTCGTTGCTCGCACGCAAGCCCCGGGCGCAGCTCTATGTGCTCGAGCTCTCGAGCTTCCAGCTGGAGACGGTGTCCACCCTGGCGCCGGCAGCGTCGGTGGTATTGAACGTCAGTGCCGATCACCTGGATCGTTATCCCGACCTGGCGGGCTACGCGGCGGCCAAGGCGAAGGTCTACGACCGCTCGGCAGTGGCGGTGGTCAACCGCGACGACCCGGCCGTGGCGGCGATGGCGCGGGCATCGGAGCGAGTCATCGGTTTCACCCTCGCCGCGCCGAATTCCGGCGAATGGGGGGTGCGTGACGGTGCTTTCGTCCGTGGTGGCGAGCGCCTCTGTGACCTGAACACCTGGCGCATGCCGGGAACGCACAACCGTGCCAACGCGCTGGCAGCGCTGGCGCTCGGCGATGCAGTGGGCCTGCCCTGGTCGGCCATGATTGCGGCCCTTGGGGCCTTCCGGGGGTTGCCACACCGAATGGAGCTGGTCGGTGAGGTCGCCGGACGGTGGTTCTACAACGACTCCAAGGGCACGAACGTTGGCGCGGCGGAAGCCGCTGTCGCCGGACTGGCTGCGCCGGTGGTACTGATTGCCGGCGGTCAGGCCAAGGGCCAGGATTTCGCCCCGCTCGCCGCGGCGCTCGCCGGCCGCGCGCGCGGCGTAGTGCTTCTGGGCGAAGACGCCCACGCGATCGCTGCTGCGCTCACCGGTGTGTGTCCCCTTGAGCAGGTACCGGACATGGCCACTGCGGTGCGTGCAGCATTCGCCATGAGTCGGTCGGGGGATGCCGTGCTCTTGAGCCCGGCGTGCGCCAGCTTCGACATGTTCCCGGGGTATGCGGCGCGTGGCGATGCGTTCCGTGAGTGCGTGGAGGGACTCGGCCATGACTGAGGCAGTCGCTCCGCAGCCGGTCCTTCCGGCCGCGCATCAGGCGCAGGCGCCCCTGCTCGACTGGGTCATGCTGGCCCTTGTCGCCGCGATCCTGCTCATGGGGCTCGTGATGGTCGCGTCGGCGTCCGTGGCGATGGCCGAGCGTCAGACCGGTGAGGCGCTCTACCTTTTCTGGCGCCAGCTCGCCTATGCGGGGCTCGGTGTGACGCTTGCCACAGCCGTCGTAGCGCTGATCCCCGTGCGGACGGTACAGCTTGCCGGACCGTCGCTGCTTGCCTGTGGCCTGCTGCTGTTGGTGCTCGTGCTGTTGCCCGGAGTGGGGCACGAGGTCAATGGCAGCGTCCGCTGGTTGCCGCTGGTGGTGTTCAATCTGCAGGTCTCCGAGGCGGCGAAGCTGTGCGTGTTCATTTATCTCGCCGGTTATCTCGTGCGCCGTCACCAGGCGTTGCAGACCACGGCCAAGGGCTTCCTGCTGCCGGTGGGCGTACTCGCACTCACGGCGGCCCTGCTGCTCGCCGAGCCCGATTTCGGCGCCGCCGCCGTGATCATCGCCACCGGCATGACCATGCTTTTCCTCGCCGGGGCACCGCTCGGCTGGTTGCTCGCCTGCTTGACCTGCGGCGCGGGCACGGCGGCGGCTCTGGTGGTGACATCGCCGTACCGCTGGGAACGCCTCACCGCTTTCCTCAACCCCTGGGCAGACCCGTTCGACAGCGGCTTCCAGCTCACCCAGGCATTGATCGCCGTGGGGCGCGGCGGCTGGTTCGGCGTTGGCCTGGGCAATAGCGTGCAGAAGCTCTTTTACCTGCCGGAAGCGCACACCGATTTCCTGTTCTCGGTACTGGCCGAAGAGCTCGGCGTCGCCGGAGTGCTGGCCGTGCTTTCACTCTATGGCCTGCTCGTATGGCGGATCTTCCGCGCCGGCATGGCGAGCCACGCGGCGGGGCGCAGGTTCGGTGCGTACTTGTGCTGGGGAGTCGGCTTCTGGCTGGGCCTGCAGGCGTTCATCAACATGGGCGTGAATCTGGGGTTGCTGCCCACCAAGGGGCTCACGCTGCCGTTGATGAGCTATGGCGGGAGCTCGCTGGTGATGTCGCTGATCGCGTTGGCGCTGGTGCTGCGGGTCGATCGGGAGCGTCGCCTGATCGCCGCCGCCACACGGCGGGAGCGCGCCGAGGAGGAGGCAGCATGAGTCAGGCACCCGTGCTGATTCTCGCCGGCGGAACCGGCGGCCACGTTTTCCCGGCCCTGGCGGTCGCCGAACGTCTGCGCGAGGTGGGTGTTCCGGTGTTGTGGATGGGGACCGCCCGCGGCCTCGAGGCGCGAGTGGTCCCGGCCGCCGGCATCGAGCTGCGTGCCTTGCAGGTGCGGGGGCTCCGCGGCAAGGGGCGGCTCGGCTGGCTGCTGGCGCCGTGGATGCTTGCCCGTGCGCTCGCACAGGCGCTCGCCGTGGTGCACCGCTGCCGGCCTCGGGTAGTGCTCGGCATGGGCGGCTACGTTAGCGGTCCCGGTGGTCTTGCCGCATGGCTGCTTCGCCGGCCGCTGGTGATCCATGAGCAGAACGCTGTGCCCGGCATGACCAACCGTTGGCTCGCCCGCCTGGCCCGGCGGGTGCTGACGGGGTTCGACAGGCCGTTCCCCGGCGCGCCGGCGGCGCGTTTCGTCGGCAACCCGGTGCGTCGCGCGGTCTGCGATCTGTCGCCGCCGGAGCAGCGTATGACCGGGCGTGACGATGGTCCGCTGCGGGTGCTGGTGCTCGGGGGCAGTCTTGGCGCGAAAACCCTCAACCGGGCGGTACCGGCGGCGCTCGCCGAGCTGCCCGAGACGCAGCGGCCGCTCGTGCGGCATCAGGCTGGTGAGCGCACGCTGGCGCTGGCGCGTCAGGGTTATGCCGATGCAGGCGTCGAGGCAGAGGTCGGCGCCTTCATCGATGACATGGCCGAAGCCTACGGCTGGGCGGATCTCGTCATCTGCCGCGCCGGTGCGCTCACCGTCGCCGAAATCGCGGCGGCCGGTGTTGCGGCGGTGTTCGTTCCTTTCCCCTATGCAGTCGACGATCACCAGGCCGCGAACGCGCGTTTTCTGGTGGAAGCCGGTGCGGCGCGGATGATTCGCGAGTCGGAGCTCGATGGCGGCGCCCTCGGGCGCACGTTGGCGGAGCTGGTCGCCGAGCGTGGCCGGTTGGTGGACATGGCGCGGCGGGCGCGGCAGCGCGGCCGGCCGCAGGCGGCAGCCTCCGTGATGGAAAGCTGCCTGGAGGTGGCACGATGAACGATACGCCGGGCATGCACTGGGATCACAGCACTCCGGGGGCCATGGGCCGCGTGCGGCGGCTGCATTTCGTCGGTGTCGGCGGTTCCGGCATGGGCGGTATCGCCGAGGTTCTGCTCAATCTCGGTTATACGGTTACCGGGTCGGACTTGCGCGACAACGCCGTTACGCGGCGGCTGCGGGAGCTCGGCGCGACCATCGAGCTCGGCCACGACGAAGCCCACGTGAGCCACGCCGATGCGGTGGTTACCAGCAGCGCTGTGGGCGAGGACAATCCGGAGGTGCAGGCTGCGCGCAAGCGTCGTCTGCCGGTCGTCCCCCGCGCAGAGATGCTCGCCGAGCTCATGCGGTTCCGCTACGGCGTGGCGGTAGCGGGTACCCATGGCAAGACCACGACCACGAGCCTGGTGGCGAGCGTGCTCGCCGAGGGCGGGCTCGACCCGACGTTCGTCATCGGTGGCCGCCTCAACAGCGCGGCGAGCCATGCGCGTCTGGGGGCCGGCCGTTACCTCGTCGCCGAGGCCGACGAGAGCGATGCCTCGTTTCTCTACCTGAAGCCGATGATCGCGGCGGTCACCAATATCGACGCCGATCACCTCGGCACCTACGAGGGCGATTTCCAGCGACTGCGGGGCACGTTCCTGGAGTTTCTCCACCATTTGCCGTTCTATGGTCTCGCGGTGCTCTGCGTCGACGATCCCGAGGTCCGGGCGCTGGTCCCGGAGGTCACCCGGCCCGTGCGGACCTATGGTTTCTCGGCGGGCGCGGACGTGCGCGGCACGCAGGTGGAGCAGGACGGGCACCGCACGCGTTTCCAGGTCGTCATAGACGATGCGCCGGCGTTCCCCGTGGAGGTCAACCTGCCCGGGCGTCACAACGCCCAGAACGCGCTCGCCGCCATCACCATCGCCCACGAGCTCGGTATCCCGCGGGACGACATCGCGGCGGCGCTCGGACAGTTCCAGGGCATCGGCCGCCGCTTCCAGGTCTACGGCGAGCTGACGCTGCCCCGCGGTCCGGTGCTGCTGGTCGATGACTATGCCCACCATCCACGGGAGATCGCGGCGGTGATGCAGGCCGTGCGCGAGGGGTGGCCGGATCGCCGTCTGGTGGTGGCGTTCCAGCCTCACCGTTTCAGTCGCACACGCGATCTTTTCGACGATTTCGCGCGCACGCTCTCCGAGGCCGATGCGCTGCTGGTCACGGAGGTGTATGGCGCCGGCGAGTCGCCGATCTCCGGTGCGGACGGCCGAAGCCTCTGTCGCGCGATTCGCGCGCGTGGTCAGGTGAATCCCGTGTTCGCGGCGAGCCTGGACGAGCTTGCGGAATTGCTCCCCGACATCGCCGAGCCGGGGGACCTGGTCATTACATTGGGTGCAGGCAGCATCGGCAATGCCGCGCCCGCGCTGGTCGCGAATCACGGCCGGGAGGGCGGGGAGTGAGCGGATTGCGTGGCCGTGAACGTCACAACGAGCTCATGGCCCGGCACACGAGCTGGCGGGTGGGCGGTCCGGCGGACCGATTCTATAGGCCCGCGGACGCCGATGACCTGGCCGCTTACCTGCGCGCGTTGCCCGAGGCGGTCGCTGTGACCTGGGTGGGGCTCGGCAGCAACCTGCTAGTCCGCGACGGTGGCCTTCGCGGCGCAGTCGTTCAACCGCAGCGGGGGCTCGCGGCTGTCGATGTGTCGCCGTCGGGGGAGGTGACCGCCGGTGTCGGCCTGCCCTGCGCGAAGCTCGCACGGGTGTGCGGCCGGGCGGGGCTCGTGGGGGCTGAGTTCTTCGCCGGCATCCCCGGCACCCTGGGCGGGGCGCTGGCGATGAATGCCGGCGCCTGGGGGGGTGAGACCTGGCCCCATGTGCTGGCGGTGGAGACGGTGGATCGTCGTGGCGAACGCCGCTGGCGCCCCCGCGATGACTACCGGGTCGGTTACCGCGAGGTGAGTGGGCCTCCGGGAGAGTGGTTCCTGCGAGCGCGGCTGGGTTTCGCCGGCGGCGGTGACCCGGATGCGCTGGCCGCACGCGTGCGCGAGCTCGTCGCCGAGCGTGCAGAGCGCCAGCCCATGGGGGAAGCGAGCTGCGGCTCGGTATTCCGCAACCCTCCGGGCGATCACGCCGCGCGCCTGATCGAGGCCGCGGGTCTCAAGGGCACGCGCATTGGCGGCGCCCGCGTGAGTGACAAGCACGCGAATTTCATCATCAACGACGGCGAGGCGACGGCCGCGGATATCGAGGCGCTCATCGCCCATGTGCGCGGGGTGGTCGCCGAGCATCACGGTGTCCGCCTGCAGCACGAGGTGCGCATCGTCGGTGAGGAGGTGGCTGATGGGTGAGCCGGGTTGGCAGCGCCCCGAACAGGCCGGCCGCGTGGCCGTGCTGCTGGGTGGCTGGTCGGCGGAGCGGGAGATTTCCCTGAAGAGCGGGCATGCCATGCTTGCCGCACTCGAGCGCCGCGGCGTGGACGCCCACGCATTCGATCCCCGTGAGCAACCGCTGACCCGGCTGGCGGATTTCGATCGCGCCCTGATCGCCCTGCATGGGCGCGGTGGCGAGGACGGTGTCATCCAGGGGGTTCTCGATGCCCTGGGCGTGCCTTATTCAGGTAGCGGTGTGCTCGGTTCCGCCATCGCCATGGACAAGCTGCGCACCAAGCTCATCTGGCGCGGACTGGGGCTCGCGACGCCGGCGTTCGCGCGTCTGGACGCGGCGTCGGATTGGCAGGCCGTCGTCGGCGAGCTCGGGCTGCCGTTGATGGTCAAACCGGCGCACGAAGGCTCGAGCCTCGGCATGGCGCGCGTCGACGCGGCCGAGGATCTGGAACGCGCCTGGCGGGCGGCCGCGGCGTACGACGCGGAAGTGTTCGCCGAGCGCTGGGTCAGTGGCGAGGAGTACACCGTGGCCCTGCTGGACGGCGAGATCCTGCCGCCGATCCGCATCGAGCCCACCCACGGTTTCTACGACTTCGATGCCAAGTACGTCGCCGAGGATACCCGCATGCACTGCCCCTGCGGATTGCCCGAAGCGGCCGAGCACGAGCTCGGCGAGCTCGCGCGGGCGGCCTTCGAGGTGGTGGGGGCCAGCGGCTGGGGCCGGGTGGATGTAATGCGTGACGCTGCCGGAGGCTTCTGGCTGCTGGAGGTCAATACCGTCCCCGGCATGACCGATCACTCCCTGGTGCCAGCCGCCGCCCGTGTGGCGGGCGTGGATATGGACGAGCTGGTGTGGCGAATCCTCGCGACGAGCCAGCGGCGGGAAGCGGTGAGATGACCACGATGACCATGAACGACGAGCCAGGCCTGAGCGCCGGTGCGGACGCGCCGGCGCCGCGGCGCGGTGTTGCCCGCTGGGTCACCGGTGTGGCCGTCGTCGTGGTCGTCGTCGCGGCGGCCTCGCTCGCCCTGGAACGTTGGCGACCGGCATCGGTATTTCCGGTGCGCACGGTGCGTTTCGAAGGCGATCTGGCGCACGTGCCGGAGTCCGACCTGCGCTCGGCGGTGGCGGACCACCTCGGCGGCGGCCTGCTGCTGGTCGACCTGGGCAGTGTGCGTCGGGCCGTGAAGGCTTTGCCCTGGGTAGAGGATGCCGCGGTCTGGCGAGTCTGGCCGCAGGGCTTGCGCATCAGCGTGAGCGAGCGTGAGCCGGTGGCGGTCTGGGGCGATGACGCCCTGGTGACCGCCACGGGGCACGTTTTCCGTCCCGACGCCCGGCCCGACGGTCTGCCGCGCCTGGGCGGCCCCGACGGCAGCCAGAAGGAGGTGCTGCAGCGCTTTCGAAGCTGGCGAGAACGTCTCGGCGCCATCGGTCTCGCGTTGCGGGCGCTGCGCCAGGACGAGCGCCGGGCCTGGCACGGCCGTCTCGCCGACGGCACGTCGCTGGCGCTCGGGCGCAACGATGTCGATACGCGTATCGCGCGTCTGATCAACGCCTGGCCGCGCGTTCGGCGCGCGGCCGGGGACCGCGGCATCGCCGCACTCGATCTGCGTTACCCCAATGGCTTTGCCGTGCGCTGGGCGCCGGAGAGTGAACAGGCCGGAAAGGATACACATCCATGACCCGCAAACAGGATCGCAATCTGCTCGTCGGACTGGACATCGGTACCTCGAAGGTGGTCGCCATCGTCGGCGCCGTTAAGGAAGGCGGCGAGCTCGAGGTCGTGGGAATCGGTTCCCATCCCTCGCGCGGGATGAAGAAGGGCGTCGTCGTCAACATCGAGTCGACGGTGCAGTCGATCCAGCGCGCCGTGGAGGAAGCCGAGCTGATGGCCGGCTGCGATATCCACTCCGTTTACGCGGGGATTGCCGGCAGCCACGTGCGCTCGCTGAACTCCCACGGCATCGTCGCAATCCGCGACCGCGAGGTCTCCGGCGGTGATGTGGAGCGGGTGATCGATGCCGCCCGGGCGGTGGCCATTCCCGCGGATCAGAAGATCCTGCACATCCTGCCCCAGGAATACATCATCGACAGCCAGGAGGGCATCCGCGAGCCCGTCGGCATGTCCGGTGTCCGCCTGGAGGCGAAAGTCCACATGGTCACCGGCGCCGTGAGCGCAGCGCAGAACATCGTCAAGTGCGTGCGCCGCTGCGGGCTCGACGTGGATGACGTCATTCTCGAGCAGCTTGCCTCTGCGCAGGCGGTGCTCACCGAGGACGAGAAGGAGCTCGGTGTCTGCCTGGTCGACATCGGTGGCGGTACCACCGATATCGCCGTGTTCACCGAAGGCGCGATTCGCCACAGCGCAGTCATTCCCATCGCCGGCGACCAGGTCACCAACGATATCGCCGTGGCGCTGCGCACCCCCACGCAGCACGCCGAGGACATCAAGGTGAAGTACGCCTGCGCGCTGTCGCAGCTCGCCAGCCCCGAGGAAACCATCGAAGTGCCGTCGGTGGGCGACCGCGCTGCCCGGCGCCTGTCCCGCCAGACGCTAGCGGAGGTCATCGAGCCCCGCTACGAGGAGCTGATGACGCTGGTGCAGAGCGAGCTGCGCCGCAGCGGCTTCGAGGACCTGATGGCGGCGGGCATCGTGCTCACCGGTGGCAGCGCCAAGATGGAGGGCGCCATCGAGCTTGCCGAGGAAGTGTTTCATATGCCGGTGCGCCTGGGGCTCCCGCAAGGGGTTACCGGGCTGACGGACGTGGTGCGTAATCCCATCTACGCCACCGGCACGGGCCTGCTGCTGTTCGGCGGCTCCAAGCGTCACGCCGAACCCGGCGTCACCGCCGAGGACGACAGCGGGCATACGGGCTTCAGCGCGCTATGGACGCGCATGAAGGGATGGTTCCAGGGGAACCTCTAAGAGAGCCTGTTGACCAGTTGACAGGCCCCAATAAAGCACGGGTCGAGTGACTATAGACAGCCGGTACGAAGAGACCGGATTCAGGAGGCGCGACATGAAGTTCGAACTCATGGACTCGTTTAGCCAAAACGCAGTGATAAAGGTCATCGGTGTCGGTGGCGGCGGCGGCAACGCCGTGCAGCACATGGTTGCCGCGGACGTCGAGGGCGTGGATTTCATCTGTGCCAACACGGACGCCCAGGCGTTGAAGAACACCTCGGCGAAAACCGCCCTGCAGCTGGGGGCGAGCATCACCAAGGGCCTGGGGGCCGGCGCCGACCCGGGCATCGGTCGCGAGGCGGCGATGGAGGACCGCGAGCGCATCGCCGAGGTTCTCGAAGGGGCGGACATGGTGTTCATCACCGCGGGTATGGGGGGTGGTACCGGCACCGGTGCCGCGCCTGTCGTCGCCGAGGTGGCCAAGGAGATGAGCATTCTCACCGTCGCCGTGGTGACCAAGCCGTTCCCGTTCGAGGGTGGCAAGCGCATGAACGTGGCGATGGAGGGCATGAAGGAGCTTGGCCGCCACGTGGACTCGCTGATCACCATCCCCAACGAGAAGCTATTGTCGGTGCTGGGCAAGGAGCTGACCCTGCTCAATGCCTTCAAGTCCGCCAACGACGTGCTCCTCGGGGCGGTGAAGGGTATCGCCGAGCTGATTACCCGGCCGGGGCTCATCAACGTGGACTTCGCTGACGTGCGTACGATCATGTCCGAGATGGGCATGGCCGTGATGGGATCCGGGTACGCCTCGGGCGAAGGGCGCGCCCGCGAGGCTGCCGAGCGGGCCATCGCTTCGCCGTTGCTGGAGGACACCAACATCTCGGGTGCACGCGGCATTCTCGTCAACGTGACCGCCGGCATGGATCTGTCCATCGGCGAGTTCGAGGAAGTCGGCAACACCGTCAAGGAGTTCGCTTCCGATGACGCCACCGTGGTCGTGGGTACCGTCATCGATCCGGAGCTGGAGAACGAGTTGCGCGTGACGGTTGTCGCTACCGGGCTTGGTGGGGCGCAGAGCGCAGTGGCCGAGCCGGCGGTGGCACAACGCACCGTCGCGCGCAAGGCAAGCGGCGAGGTCGACTACAATCAGCTCGACCGGCCCACGGTGATCCGCAAGAAGGCGGCCAATGACCGGCAGCCGCAGCAGGACGACGACATGGACTATCTCGACATTCCCGCGTTTCTCCGCCGTCAGGCGGACTGACGGGCATCGGGCCGAGGCCCGATGACGTCGTGTCTCCGACCCGTTTGCCGGGCCCCTTCGGGCCCGGCCCGTCTGGAGGCGCGTGCCTGCTGAACGCAATGTACAATCGTCCACATTTGTATTACATTAGCTTGATTATGTGTCGGACCGCCGTGTCGGTTTGCAGACTTGTTCACGCCGGCATTGGGCGTGTTGCATGCCACGGCCTCATTGGGGGAAGCTCAAGCGCATGATCCGCCAGCGAACGCTCAAAAACAGTATCCGCGCCACTGGCGTCGGTCTTCATACGGGTGAGAAGGTCTACCTGACACTGCGGCCCGCTGCCCCCAATACCGGCATCATCTTCCGGCGTATCGATCTGGACGAGCCGGTCGAGATTCGCGCTCATCCGGAGAATGTCGGCGATACGAAGCTCTCCACCAGCCTCGTCCAGGATGGCGTCCGCGTCTCCACCGTCGAGCATGTTCTCTCGGCAATGGCCGGCCTGGGCATCGACAATGCCTATGTGGATCTCTCGGCGCCCGAAGTGCCGATCATGGACGGCAGCGCCGGCCCCTTCGTATTCCTGATCCGGTCCGCGGGGATTCAGGAGCAGGAGGCCCGCAAGACGTTCATCCGCATCAAGCGCCCCGTGCGCGTGGAAGAAGAAGACAAGTGGGTGGCCTTCGAGCCTTTCGACGGGTTCAAGGTGGGGTTCACGCTGGAGTTCGACCATCCCGTTTTCCAGGATGGGTTTCAGCGTGCCGAGCTCGATTTTTCCACAACCTCGTTCGTCAAGGAAGTCAGCCGTGCGCGCACCTTCGGGTTCATGCGCGACGTTGAGTTCATGCAGCAGAACAACCTGGCGCTCGGTGCCAGCCTCGACAATGCCATCGTCGTGGATGACTACCGGGTGCTCAATGAGGACGGCTTGCGCTACGCCGACGAGTTCGTCAAGCACAAAGTCCTCGATGCCATCGGCGATCTCTACCTGCTCGGGCACAGCCTGATCGGCTCGTTTACGGGCTACAAGTCCGGGCACGCCCTCAATAACCGTCTTCTGCGCCGCGTCCTCGCGGAGACCGACGCGTGGGAGGAGGTGACCTTCGACGAAGTGGCGGATGCACCGATAACGTTCGATCAGCCGGTACCGGTGACTTGACCGCCACCAGCCTCTGAGCAACAGTCAGTCGCTCCTGCAGAACCCCCGCCACGCGCGGGGGTTTTTGCATCCACGATGGCAGTTTTCCAATCGTTTCAGAGGTATTGTCATGCGTCAGCCGGTCTGTGCGCCGATGGGGCAAGTCGCGAGGCGCGCGGTGTAGCCGGGCGAGCAACGCAGCCCCATCGGCGCACAGACCGGCCCAACGGGAGCGCCGCAGCGCCCCGGTGGCGGCGTTGCGCCCGCTTGACGTGACCCGGCCACGCCGGCGCGAGCGCGCCTTGCCCCCGAACCGCTGTGGCGCTCTGACACATGACAATACCTCTGAGAAGATTAGTAAGACCGGCGACGGAAATCGATCAATTGATCGAAGGGGCGCTTGTGCCATTATCGGGACATGGACGTACGATTCATTCAGATCATCGCTCTCGCCTGCGGGCTGATGCTGTCGCTCGCTGCCGGCACGGCGTCCGGGGCCACGGTCTGGCAGCTCGACATCAAAGGGCCGATCGGACCGGTCACGGCGACCTACGTGCGCGACGGCATCGAGGCGGCCGATCGCGAAGGCGTGGCCGCGGTCATCCTCCGGGTCGATACGCCGGGCGGTCTCGACAACGCCATGCGCACCATTGTGCGTGCGGTGCTGGCGGCTCGCACGCCCGTGGTGGTCTGGGTCGCGCCATCCGGTGCCAGGGCCGCCAGTGCGGGCACGTATATCCTGTACGCGAGCCACGTTGCGGCCATGGCGCCCGCGACCAATCTCGGCGCGGCCACGCCGGTGCAGATCGGCGGTGGTGGATTTCCGGGACCCGGCGGCGGTGATGGCGGTGGTGATGGTGACGGTGAGGCCGACGGCAAGGGTGAGGACCAGCCCGCGAGCAACGAAGAGGCCATGCGCCGCAAGGTCGTCAACGATGCGGTGGCCTACATCCGCGGACTGGCGGAGCTGCGCGGCCGCGACGCGGAGTGGGCGGAGCAGGCCGTGCGTGGCGGCGAGAGCCTGTCAGCGCAGGCAGCCCTGGAGCGGGGTGTCGTGGAGATCGTTGCCGCCGACGCGCAGGAGCTGCTATCGGCCCTGCACGGGCGGGAGGTGGAGACGGCGTCGGGCGAGCGTACGCTGGATACCGAGAATGCGCAGGTCGTCAGCCGGGCGCCGGACTGGCGGACGCGGTTGCTGTCGGTCATCGCCCACCCCAACGTCGCCTACATCCTCATGCTGGTCGGCATTTACGGGCTGATCTTCGAGCTCGCGAACCCCGGTGCCATCGTGCCTGGCGTGATCGGCGGCATCGCGTTGCTGCTGGCCTTGTTCGCGCTGCAGGTGTTGCCGGTGAACTATGCCGGTATCGGGCTCATCCTTTTCGGTGTGGCATTGATGCTCGCGGAGGCGTTCGCGCCGTCATTCGGTATCCTCGGTCTCGGGGGGATGGTCGCCTTCGTGGTGGGCTCGTTGCTGCTCTTCGATACCGATGTGCCCGGCTTTCAGCTCTCGATACTGCTCGTCGCCGGTGTCAGTCTCGCGAGTGTGGCGCTGCTCTTCGGTGCCGGAACAATGGCGGCGCGTGCTTACCGCCGGCCGGTGGTCTCCGGGCGCCAGCAGCTCATCGGCGCTTCGGCCAGCGTCGTCTCCGGTTTCCCGGGGCACGGACGCGTTCGTGTCAGGGGTGAGTTGTGGCAGGCGGAGTCGTCCGATGCGCTTGCGCCCCAGGAGGTTGTGGAAGTGGTTGATATGCGTGGCCTGCGTTTGGTGGTCGCGCGCCTTGATCGGTCGAATGACAGGAGGAATCAGGTTTAATGAGCGCGAGTCATCTCGAAGCCGCACTGTCCCGTTTCAATGCATGGTTCGAACAGGCGGAGGCGCACGAGGCGATTGCCGAGCCCACGGCGATGACGCTGGCGACGGCGCGCGCCGATGGCCGTCCGTCCGCGCGCATCGTGCTGCTCAAGGGTGTCGACGAGCGTGGTTTCGTCTTCTACACGAATACTGACTCCCGCAAAGGGCATCAGCTCGGGGAGAATCCGCATGCGGCGCTGGTGTTTTTCTGGCAGCCGCTGCAGGCCCAGGTGCTCGTGGAGGGCGAAGTCGCCGCGGTGAGCGATGCCGAAGCCGATGCGTATTTCGCCTCGCGACCGCGACTCAGTCAGATTGGTGCCTGGGCGTCGGAGCAATCGCGGCCGCTGGCGAGTCGCGAGGCCCTGGAGGCCCGGGTGGCCGAAGCGGAGGAGCGCTTTGCCGGTCAGGTCATTCCACGGCCCTCGAACTGGGGCGGATATCGTGTCGTTCCCGACATGATCGAATTCTGGTCGGGGCGAGATGGCCGTCTGCACGAGCGTGACCGCTTCTGGTTCGAAGACGGTCACTGGCATTACACCCTGCTCAATCCCTGAGCTGAGCCCCTTCCGCTCCCGCGCATGGTTACGGTGGACGCGCCTCAGGCGCGCCCGCCGTAATCCAGCCACGGCATCAGCTGCAACGGTGCTTCGCTGCAGGTGAGCCCTCCGGGGCGTTCGAGCTGAAAACTCGCACCTATGCGCTCGGCGTGTGCCTGCCATCGCTGCTGGATGCTCTGAATCGCCGTCGGCTGCAACGGGTAGTCGTGACCGAGGTAGACGATCTCGCCGTCGGTGTTCTGCGCGAGCACGGTGTAGGCGATCGGTCCCACCGCCGGGAGTATCTGCTCGGTCAGGGTGATCGCGCTGGCGCTGTCGAAATCGGGCGACCCGTCGACACTCTCGCGGCGACATGCATCGTCGGCGAGGGATGCCCCCGCCGCGGTCCCGACCGCTGTCTCTGCGTCGCCGGCGTATATGCCCTCATCCGGTGCCGTAGGAATCACGCGAATACCGTGCGCGCCCAGGCCCGCCATATACTGCCGCTGCACACGACACCACTGAGCGTAGCCTTCCGGGGCCTCGGCGCCTGTGCGCTCCGCCCACTCGTCCAGCGTCAGGTAGGGGGTCCAGGCCCGTCCCTGCACGGCGACGAAGCGGTTGCCGGCGTCCGTGGTCACCGCTACGGGCGTGTCCGGTCGATACAGGGCCCCTTCGATCACCTGCCAGAGCGCGTGGAATCCCGCGTGCTCGAGTTGCACCTTCAGCAGCGCGCTGAGGTCGTGGAACGTGGCGTAGGCAAGATGTACCGGGGCGATGCCGAACTGCTGGCGTATGGCCTGGTCCGTGGCGAGAGAGGGGGCGCCGCGCTCGAGCAGCCGCTCCTCGAGCAGGCGGCGGACGTCGTCCAGCGTCGGACCCGGTGCCACCAACGCGAACGGCACCGCGAGCAGGGGGCCGGCGCCCGCCGAGCGTCTCGGAGCGAGCTCCGGGAGCGGAAAGCGCCCGCCGGCATTGCCGAGGGTCAGCCGGTGAGGCGTAAAGGCGCCGCCACGCAGGCTGCCCCGGTAGACCTCCAGCAAGGCTTCGGCTATGGGCAACCCGGGCTGCAGCAGTTCGGTGAGATCGTACAGCGCGCCGGTGAGAATCAGGCCCGCCGTACGGACTTCGTCGCCGAGAATGCGGTGAAGGTCGGCCGCCATTGTCTGGCCCAGAATCTCGGCGGCATCGCGGCTCAGCGGCTCCGGTGGCAGCTGGCCGCTACCGATCGTTTCCTGAGGCAATTCGACGGTGAGAACGGCCGGGGTGGCGGACAACGCGGCAGACATGGTTGCTTTCTCCAGGGGTTCGAAGCGGGGCAAAGGTCCGTACCCGCGCATGCAGCAAAGTGGATTGCTATTATGCCCTGCGATCTGCCCCGAAGGGAAAGCCGCGCCGCCTGAAAAGTTTATCGTCGGTACTGGTTAGAAGGCGGTGAAACACCGTGAAGGCATTCCGGAATTGTCAATTCCGCTCATGTACGATTTAATATTATAGTGGAAACGGAAAAACCCATTGCGTGCGAGCGTCACGCTTCCGTTTCGACTGGCGCGAATTCGAACAAGGCAAAGATGTCGAGGAACGATTCAATGGTTGATCTATCCAAGTACAGCTCCGAAGAACTGCGTGCGCTGAAGAAGGACATTGATAAGGCGCTGGAGTCGCGTCGCAAGGACGATGCGAAAAAGGCCCAGCAGGAAATGAAGGCCATTGCCGAGCGCTACGGATTCTCGGTCAACGAGCTCGTTCAGGGGCAGGCGGTGCGGTCGACGCGGCGCGGTAAGGCGCCTGCACGCTTCCGCCACCCCGACGACGCCTCCAAGACCTGGTCGGGCCGTGGCCGCAAGCCGGTCTGGGTCAAGGAGTGGGAGGCGGCTGGCCGGTCGCTGGAAGAGCTGCGCATCAAGTAATCGTGCGCGAGCCTGCATGGTCCGCTGTCGGGTGTGCAGGACCCGGGGAGCGTCGCCAGGCGCTCCCCGGGCAAGCTCAGGTGGCGCGTTGCAGCGTCCCCAGGGCGTCGCTCAGCCGCACCGGGACCGTCTCCGGTGCGGTGAGTCGGCGGCACGCCGCCGGCAGGCGGTTCAGCTCGTCCGCTGCGCGCGTGCGTGCCCCGCCGAGGTCGGTGGCCACGCTTGCCGATTCCAACCGTTGCCCGTCACGCATTACGGTCTCGAGCAGTGCGTGCCCAGGCTCATCGTCACCGTCGAGGCCGATGGTGTCGAGCGCAAGGATGCCGTGGGCGTCGTGTTGCCGGAATATCTGTTTCACCCCCGGCAGGTCGCTTTTGCCCCGAGCGTGCTTGGCGCGGGCGCGTCCGCTGAAGTGGTGGAGCTTGTAGGCGGAGTCGAGAAAGGGCTCGTCGGCGGAGGTGTTGACCTTCGAGCCGACACCGAATCCGTCCGCCGGCGCGCCGGTGCCCACGATGTCGGCGATGCGGAATTCATCGAGGCCGCCGCTTAACAGCACCAGGGTGTCCGTTAACCCGCCGGCGTCGAGGACATCCCGAACCGCCCGGGCGTTGGCGGCGAGATCGCCGCTGTCGATACGCACACCCTTCACCCGGATGTTGTCACGGGCGAGACGTGCCGCCAGGTCCACCACTTTGCGCGCGCCCTCGATCACGTCGAATGTATCGATAAGCAGCACGACATTGTCCGGGTGGCTGCGTGCGAATCGCTCGAAGGCTTCGGTTTCGTCGTCGTGGGCGAGTATGAACGAGTGCGCCATCGTTCCCGTCACGGGGATGTCGTAGCGGGCACCGGCGAGGGTGGTCGCGGTGGCGCCGAAGCCTGCGAGGTAGCAGGCGCGGGCCGCCCAAAGGCCTGCCTCTCCACCGTGGGCGCGACGCAGGCCGAAGTCGACGACGAGCCGCCCTTCGGCGGCATGCACGCAGCGCGCTGCTTTGGTGGCAATCAGGGTCTGGAAGTGGAGGATGTTCATCAGCCGCGATTCCACCAGTTGTGCCTCGGGCAGCGGCGCGAACACCTGCAGCAGCGGCTCTTCGGGAAAGAACACCGTGCCTTCCGGCAGGGCGCGGACTTCGCCCGTGAAACGCCATCCCCGCAGGCGCTCGACGAACGCGTCGCTGAAATGGCCACTGGCGGCCAGCCATTCGAGCTCTTCAGCGCCGAAACGCGCATGCTCCAGCCAGTCCAGGGCCTGGGCCAGGCCGGCGGCGATGAAGAACGAACGCGACTGCGAGGGGCGGATGAAGAACTCGAACACCGCTTGCTGCTCCATGCCGTATTCGTAGTAGCTCTGGAGCATGGTGAGCTCGTACAGATCGGTGAGCAGCGGTGATCGTTCCAGGTCCATGTATGCCTCCGTTGACCCCTTCGGGTGATATCGGTCTTATCCGCGTCGGGATCAACCGTCGCCTGGGAAACTTGTCGCGTCGGCCGGTGCGGTAGGCGTCCGGCGGCGGCTCAGGTGCGCAGTCCGACACCGCGGTGGAGCAGGAACAGGCTTATCGCGGCGAGAGCGGCGATGAACAGCAGGATGATCCCGTAGGCGGTACCGATGGGGATGTCGGAAGTGCCCAGAATGCCATAGCGGAACGCGTTGACCATGTAGAGAATCGGGTTGACCAGTGACACGTTCTGCCAGAAGTCGGGCAGGAGTTTGATCGAATAGAACACACCGCCGAGATAGGTCAGCGGTGTGAGCACGAACGTCGGCACGATGGAGATGTCGTCGAACTTCTTGGCGAAGATGGCGTTAATGAACCCGCCGAGGGAGAACAGCACGGCGGTGAGGAATACCACCGAGGCAGTGATCCAGGCGTTGTGTACGCTCAGGTCGGCGAAGCCGGTGGCGATGAATGTCACGATAAGGCCGGTGAGCAGCCCGCGTCCGACGCCGCCGGCGAGATACCCGAGGAGGATGGTGTAGTTCGGCGTTGGCGAGACCAGGATCTCTTCGATGTGCTTCTGGAACTTGGCCCCGAAGAACGATGAGACCACATTGGAATAGCTATTGGTGATCACCGCCATCATGATGATGCCCGGTGCGATGAACTCCATGTACGAATAGCCATCCATGGGCCCCACGCGGGAGCCGATGAGGTTGCCGAAGATCACGAAATACAGCGACATCGTGATCGCCGGCGGAACCAGTGTCTGGATCCAGATGCGCAGGTACCGGTGGGTTTCCTTGCGGGCGATGGTGGCGAGTGCCACCGTGGTCTGGCGCAAATACTCGGCTTGCACGCGAAACTCCTCAGGTGGCTGTCCGGGCGGCGGCTTCGGTTTCGTGCGTTTCGTTTTTCTCCAGCATGCGCACGAAAAGCTCCTCGAGCCGGTTGGCCTTGTTCTTGAGGCTGAGGACTTCGACGCCGGCCTCGTCCAGCGTCCGGAAAAGGCGATTGAGTCCCTGGTCGCTACGGACTTCGACCTCCAGACTGCCGTCTTCGAGCGGAATCACGTGGTAATCCGGTAGCGGCGGCACATCGCTGATACGGCACTGGATGTCGAGAATGTAGCTTTGCGTGCCGAGCCGGCGTAGCAGGGCGCGGACGTTGGTGTGCTCGATGATGCGCCCCTCGTCGATGATCGCGATATTGCGGCACAGCGATTCGGCTTCCTCCAGGTAGTGTGTCGTGAGGATGATCGTGGTGCCTTCTTCGTTGATCTTGCGCAGGAATGTCCACATCGAGCGGCGCAGCTCGATGTCCACCCCCGCGGTGGGCTCGTCGAGGACGAGTACACGTGGCTCGTGAACGAGCGCGCGGGCGATCATCAGGCGTCGCTTCATGCCGCCGGAGAGGTTGCGGGAGACGGCGCGGCGCTTGCCCCAGAGGCCGAGCTCCTTGAGATAGCGCTCGGCGCGTTTCCGTGCCAGCTCGCGGTCGATTCCGTAGTAACCGGCCTGGTTGAGCACGATCTGACCGACGGTCTCGAAGTGGTTGAAGTTGAATTCCTGGGGGACGAGTCCGATGTTGGTCTTCGCCTCCCACGGGTCGCGATCGATGGCGTGGCCGAAGATCTCGACATCCCCGCTGGACTTGCGCACGAGCGAGCTGATGATGCCGATGATGGTGGATTTGCCGGCGCCGTTGGGGCCCAGAAGCCCGAAGAAGTCCCCGGGCTCGACCTCCAGGTTCACGTCACGCAGGGCCGTGACCCCGCCGGCATAGGTCTTGTTGAGGTGACGCAGCGATAGCGCGTTCATGCAGGATCCGCAGGTGTGGGTTGGCAGGCCGAAAAGCCCGCCGATAGTAATGGGCGCGGGTCACGACTGACAAGGTCGCCCAGGAAGTCCTTTCCAATCCAGAGATGAGCCTGAACGGGCGATGGTGAGAGCGCCATCAGGCGGCCGGAGTTTGGGCCTGAT
>NZ_JBNAZM010000035.1:0-53639 GCF_051195215.1 Arhodomonas sp. AD133
CACGGCGCGCCTCGCGCCTTGCCCCATCGGCGCACAGTCCGGCTGACGCATGACAATACTTCTGAGAAGATTAGTAAAAGAATCGTGGCGGGTTATGCGTTCCGCCACGATCCTCTTGCATCTTTGGTCTTTCTACTTTTGTGCCCGGGCCTCAGGGCCGCAGCAGCTCGTTGATGCCCACTTTCGCGCGGGTCTTCTCGTCGACCTGCTTGATGATGACCGCGCAGTAGAGGCTGTGGCTGCCATCCTCGGCGGGCAGGCTGCCGGGCACCACCACTGCCCCCTTGGGCACGCGTCCGTAGGTGACCTCGCCGGTCTCGCGGTTGTAGAGCTTGGTGCTCTTGCCGAGGTACACGCCCATGGAGATCACGGCGCCTTCTTCGACGATCACGCCTTCGACGATCTCCGAGCGTGCGCCGATGAAGCAGTTGTCCTCGATGATGGT
Organism: Arhodomonas sp. AD133; assembly: GCF_051195215.1. Lineage (NCBI taxonomy): Bacteria > Pseudomonadati > Pseudomonadota > Gammaproteobacteria > Chromatiales > Ectothiorhodospiraceae > Arhodomonas > Arhodomonas sp. AD133. Next base: position 446 of record NZ_JBNAZM010000035.1, read on the forward strand.
CGGGCTCGCCTGCAGGGGCTCGAGCACGCCGCCGATGCCGACGCCACCGGAGAGGTGGACGTTGGCGCCGATCTGGGCGCAGGAGCCCACCGTCGCCCAGGTGTCGACCATGGTGCTCTCGCCGACATAGGCGCCGATGTTCACGTAGGAGGGCATGAGCACGGCACCGGGGGCGATATACGAACCGCGGCGCGCCACCGCCGGCGGTACCACGCGCACGCCGGACTCGCGCAGCTCGGTGCTGTTGTAGTCGGCGAATTTCAGCGGCACCTTGTCGAAGTAGTTGGTGACGCCGGTGCGCATCACCTGGTTGTCGTTGAGCCGGAAGGACAGCAGCACTGCCTTCTTCAGCCACTCGTTGACGCGCCACTCACCGTCGATCTTCTCGGCCACCCGCGCCTCGCCGCGGTCGAGCATCTCCAGGGCGCGCTCGACCGCGTCGCGCAGCTCGGGGAGGCCGGCGTCGGGGTGGATGTCGGCGCGATTGTCGAATGCTTCCTCGATCAGGCTCTTGAGCTTGTCCATGGGGGTCTCCTCGAAATACGTGGGCGAAGCCGCGCGCTCGTGCGCGCGCCGGATTGGGATGAAACCGGTGCGCCGGGACTGTCGACAACGGCGCGAAGCGCCGAGTATAGGGAAAACCGCCGACCGCTGTCGCCCACCGCTTGCGTGAGGTGGCGTAGGAGTCGGGACTGCGCACGAAGACGCACTTGCGAGTCGTCGTGGTCAGTCTTCTCTCCCGCCCGCTACACGCCGTCAGCGCGCGCCATGATGTCGTCATCGTCGTCGACGATCTCGAGCAGCGCCTGTTTGAGCGTTCCCTGTTGCTCGGCAGTGAGGGGGCTGTTCTCCGGGCCGGTAATGAAGAACACGTCTTCGGCCCGTTCGCCGATGGTGGCGATCTTGGCGTTCTGCACGCGGATGCCGCAGCGCGCGAAGGTGTAGCCGACCTGGGCGAGCAGGCCGGGCTGGTCGCCGGTGATCAGCTCCATCGCCGAGCGGTCGTTGTGGGGCTCCTCGGAGAAACTGATCTGCGTCTGCGTATTGAAGTGACGCAACCGTCGCGGGAGCGTGCGCGCCGAGGGTTCGGGCAGGCGGTCGACCTTGCCCAGCGCCTCGTTCAGGCGGGAGACGATCTCGCTGCCCCGGTAGGGGCCGTCAATGGGGTTGCCGTCGTCTTCGAGGACCAGGTAGCTGTCCAGGGTGTAGCCGTTCTCCGTGGTGATGATGCGCGCGTCCTGAATGTTGAGCCCGAGCTGGTCCAGCGCGGAGACGGTCAGGGCGAAGATGTTGTCCCGGTCCGGGGTGTAGACGAACACCTCTGTGCCGCCGCGGCTGCTTTCGGGGTGGACCAGCACCAGGGGCTCGTCGCGGCCACTGTGGCCGTGAATGGCCGCGGTGTGCCAGGCGATCTCGTCGGCGGCGTAGCGCAGAAAGTAGTCCGGGGTGAAATGACGCCAGATGGCGCGCACCGTCATGTGGTGCAGCCCCTGCTCGCGCAGCAGCCGCCGGGCCTGCTGCTGGGTCTCGGCGACGAGCTCGTCGCCGTCGATGGGATTGCCGAGTCCACGGCGGATGGCGCGCTTGGTGAGGTCGTAGAGCTCGCGCAGCAGCGATTCGCGCCAGGAATTCCAGAGCTTGGGGTCGGTGCCGCGGATGTCGGCGACGGTGAGCAGATAAAGGTAGTCGAGGTGCTTCTGGTCGCCGATTTCGCGGGCGAACTCGTTGATGACCTGTGGGTCCGAGATGTCGCGGCGCTGCGCGGTCATCGACATCAGCAGGTGATGGCGCACCAGCCAGGCGACGAAGCGGCTGTCATAGCGGGACAGGCCGTGGTGAATGCAGAAGTCGTAGGCGTCGGTCTCGCCGAGCTCGGAGTGGTCGCCGCCGCGGCCCTTGGCGATATCGTGGAACAGCCCGGCGAGATAGAGCAGCTCGGGCTTGGCGACCCGACGGATGAGCTCGCTGCAGAAGGGAAACTCGTGCGCGAATTCGGGCACCGCGAGTCGTCGGAGATTACGCACGACCATGAGGATGTGCGTGTCCACGGTATAGACGTGGAAGAGGTCGTACTGCATGCGTCCGGTGATGCGGCCGAACGCGGGGATGTAGCGGCCGAGCACGCCGTAGTTGTGCATGCGCCGCAACTCGTGGGTGATTCCGCGCGGCTGGCGCATGATCTCCATGAACAGGCTGCGCACCCGCAGGTCGTTACGGAAGCGATCGTCGATGAGCTCCCGGTTCTCCCGGATCAGCCGGATGGTGGAGGCGCGCACGCCCTTGATCTCGGGGTGCTGCTGCAGCAGCAGGAAGATCTCCAGCAGCGCGAAGGGGTAGCGCCGGAAGACGCTGGCGTGGGTGACCTCGATGAAGCCGCGCTTGACCTGGAACCGTTTGTTCAGTAGCTCCGGCGCCTCGTCCACCCCGGCGTAGAGGATCGCCTCCTGGTAGAGCTGAAGCAGCATCTCGTTCAGGCGGTTGAGCCGCATGATCGTGCGGTAGTAGCGCTGCATGAACTGCTCCACCGCCAGCGTGTGCTCGGCGTCCTTGTAGCCGAACTGCTCGGCGAGGCGGAGCTGGTAGTCGAACAGCAGCCGGTCCTCGCGGCGGCCGGCAAGCATGTGCAGCGCAAAGCGCACGTCCCACAGGAAGTGCTGGCCCTGCATCAGCGCATGGTATTCGTCCTCGGTGAGGAAATCCTTGCGCACCAGGTCATAGAGCGTATCCGCCCCCAGGTGGCGTTTGGCGACCCAGCCGACCATATGGATGTCACGCAGGCCGCCGGGGCTCTCCTTGACGTTGGGCTCCAGGTTGTAGGCCGTGTCGTGGTACTTTTCGTGGCGCTCGAGCTGCTCCTGCCACTTGGCCTCGAAGAAGCGCCGGCTCGGCCACACCCGGTCCGGGCCGGTTACCTCCTCCATCGCCACGTAGAGCTCGCGACTGCCCGAGAGCAGCCGTGACTCCATCAGGTTGGTGGCGATGGTGATGTCCGCCTCGGCGTTGCTGGCGCATTCCGCGATCGTGCGCACGCTGTGCCCGACTTCCAGGCCGATATCCCATAGCGTGGTGACGAACGCCTGGATCGCTCCTTCGAAGTCGTCCTGGGGAGCCTCCGGCAGCAGGACCATGAGATCCGTGTCCGAGCCCGGATGCAGCTCTCCGCGGCCGTAGCCGCCGACGGCCACCAGTGCCGCTTCGGCGCCGCGCGGGCCCATGGTCCAGTCCCAGACCCGGGTCACGAGGCTGTCCACGACCGCGGCGCGCAGCGGAACCAGCTCGGCGGCGGGGGTGCCCTCCTGGAAGCGGGCCTGGAGGATCTGGTCCGCCTCGTCCCGCGCCGCGCGAAATAGAGGTACCGGCGCCTCGCCGCGGATGAGCGCGGTGTCCAGCGCTTCCACGTCGAGGAGCTGGCGGTCGTGACGGACGGACTCCGGGGTGATCATCAGTCGCGGTACCGGTCGCTGTGGGTGAGGATCTCGTAGCCGTCCGGCGTGACCGCAATGGTGTGCTCCCACTGGGCGGAGAGGCTGTGATCCTTGGTTACCGCGGTCCACCCGTCCTTGAGTATGCGGCTGTCCGGGCGGCCGATGTTCACCATGGGCTCGATGGTGAAGGTCATGCCTTCGGTGAGTTCCATGCCCGTATGCGGGCGTCCGTAATGGAGCACTTGCGGCTCCTCGTGGAAACCCCGGCCGATGCCGTGGCCGCAGAACTCGCGCACCACCGAGCAGCCTTCGCCCTCGGCGAGTGTCTGGATGGCGTGGCCGATGTCGCCCAGGCGGGCACCGGGGCGTACCTGCTCGATGCCTGCCCACATGCTGCGCCACGCGAGCTCACAGATGCGCTTGCCCTGAATCGTCGGCTCGCCTACATAGAACATGCGGCTCGTGTCGCCGTGATAGCCGTCCTTGATGACGGTGACGTCGATATTGATGATGTCGCCGCGCTTGAGCTTCTTGGGGCCGGGAATACCATGGCAGACGACGTGATTCACGGACGTGCACACCGACTTGGGGAAGCCGCGGTAGTTCAGCGGCGCCGGGATGGCGTCCTGCTCGTTGACGATGTGCTCGTGACAGATGCGGTCGAGCTCCTCGGTGGTCACGCCCGGTTGTACGTGGGGAGTGACCACATCGAGTACCTCGGCGGCCAGGCGCCCGGCGACGCGCATCTTCTCCATCTCTTCGGCGGACTTGATCGTTACGGACATTCACGAACCTTAAATTCAGGGAAAGGGAGGTGACGACGGGCCCGGGCGGGGCGGGCGGCGACGGGCTTGCAACCCCCGTGCCGCATGACACTCAATGCTCGGTATGGTATAAATCGCGCGCCTTCAAGGCAACGGCGGCTCCAGTGCCTGCCGGATATCGCGGGCCGGAACCGGTACCGCCATCAACCAATCCACACATGCACCGACACACGCGGTCGGGTGCCCCCTGGCGGGGTTTCCGCGTGCGGGTGCATGGAGGCTCAACCCGTAAAAGGAGACTGCAAACATGGCTAAAGTGACCATGCGCGAGATGCTCGAAGCCGGTGTTCACTTCGGGCATCAGACCCGTTACTGGGATCCGAAGATGGCGCCGTACATCTTCGGCGAGCGTAACAAGATCCACATCGTCAACCTCGAGAAGACGCAGCCGCTCTACGAGGACGCGCTCAACTACATGGGCCGCCTGGCGGCCAATGGCGGCCGGATCCTGTTCGTCGGCACCAAGCGCTCGGCGCGCGAGGCCGTCAAGGAAGAGGCCGGCCGCTGTGGCATGCCTTACGTGAACCACCGCTGGCTCGGCGGCATGCTCACCAACTTCCGTACCGTCAAGCACTCCATCCGTCGCTACAAGGACCTGCAGCAGCAGGAGAAGGACGGCACCTTCGACAAGCTCGGCAAGCGCGAGGTGCTCTCGCTGCGCCGTGAGATGGAGAAGCTCGAGCGCGGCTTCGGCGGTATCGTCGACATGGATGCCCTGCCGGACGCACTGTTCGTGATCGATGTGGGTTACGAGAAGATCGCGATCCAGGAGGCCAAGAAGCTCGGCATCCCGGTGGTCGCCGTGGTCGACACCAACAATTCCCCGCGCGAGGTGGACTACGTCATCCCCGGCAACGACGACGCCTTCCGCGCGATTCGTCTCTATCTCAAGGGGGCGGCGGATGCCATTATCGACGCGCGCATGGCCAGCGCGCAGCCGCCCAGCGGCGACGACGAGTTCGTCGAGGTCGAGGAAACGGCGCCTGCCGCCGAGGAGCCGGAGCAGAAGACCGAGTGATCGGTCTTCGCCGCCGCGCCGTCAAGGCGATCGTGAACCGAACAGTGAAAGGGTGATTTCCCCATGGCGATTTCCGCTCAACTGGTAAAAGACCTGCGCGAGCGTACGGGCGCGGGCATGATGGAGTGCAAGAAGGCGCTCGTTGAGGCTGAAGGCGACATCGAGGCGGCCATCGAGGTGATGCGCAAGCGCGGCCTCGCGAAGGCCGACAAGAAGGCCGGTCGCGTCGCCGCCGAGGGTGCCATTGTCGTGTCGACCAGCGATGACGCCCGTCAGGGTGCGATGGTCGAGGTCAACAGCGAGACCGACTTCGTCGCCGCCGGCGACGACTTCAAGGCGTTCTCCCAGAAGATCGCCGACCTGGTGCTCAAGGAGAACCCGGCGGATCTGGACGCGCTGATGGCGCTCGAGCTCGACGACGGCGATGACGTCGCCACCGCCCAGAAGGCACTGATCGCGAAGATCGGCGAGAATATCGAGATCCGCCGTTTCGTGCGTTACGAGACCTCCGGCGTTCTGGCCAGCTACCTCCACGGCAGCCGCATCGGCGTTATGGTGGAGCTCGAAGGCGGGGACGAGGCCCTGGCGCGCGATATCTGCATGCACATTGCCGCCAGTCAGCCGCTGCATATCACCCCCGACGAGGTGTCGGCGGATGTCGTCGCCAAGGAGAAGGACATTCTCGTGGAGCAGGCGAAGGATTCCGGCAAGCCCGCCGAGATCATCGAGAAGATGGTCGACGGACGCCTTCGCAAGTGGCTCGGCGAGATCACGCTCCTCGGCCAGCCCTTCGTCAAGGATCCGGATCAGACCGTGGGCAAGCTCCTCGAGTCCAAGGGGGCGACGGTCACGCACTTCACCCGCTTCGAGGTGGGCGAGGGCAAGGAGAAGAAGCAGGAGAGCTTCGCCGACGAGGTCGCTGCCCAGGTCAAGGGCTCCTGAGGCCGCCCAGACGACTGTGGAGACATCGCCCCAAACGCCACGGAGCCCTGTGACATGAGCGAGCCGCGTTATCGCCGCATTCTGTTGAAACTCAGTGGGGAAGGTCTCCTCGGCGAGGAGGCCTACGGCATCGACCCCCGCGTGACCAAGCGGTTGGCGGCGGAGATCAAGGAGCTCATCGCCCGGGGTGTCGAGGTGGCGCTGGTAATCGGTGGCGGCAACATCTTCCGCGGGGCGGGTCTCGCCGCCGCGGGGATGGATCGGGTCACCGGCGACCACATGGGCATGCTCGCCACGGTCATGAACGCTCTCGCGCTGCAGGATGCCCTGGAGCGCGAGAGCGTGTTCACGCGGGTCATGTCGGCGATCAAGATCAATCAGGTGTGTGAGGACTACATCCGCCGCCGGGCCATTCGTCATCTGGAGAAAGGGCGGGTGGTCATCTTCGCCGCGGGCACGGGCAATCCGTTTTTCACCACGGACTCGGCCGCGAGTCTGCGCGCGGTGGAGATCAATGCCGATATCATGCTCAAGGCGACCAAGGTGGACGGTGTCTACTCCGCTGATCCGGTCAAGGATCCCACGGCCCAGCGCTACGTCCGTCTCACTTATGATGAGGTGATGGAGCGAAAGCTGGGTGTGATGGACGCTACTGCGATCGTCATGTGCCGCGACCAGAACATGCCCATCATGGTCTTCGACATAACGCGTCCCGGCTGTCTCGTGGACGCCGTCGAGGGCCGCGACATAGGCACGATCGTGGAGAGAGGATAAGCCATGATCGAAGATATCAAGAAAGACGCTGAGCAACGCATGGCCAAGAGCGTGGAGAGTCTCAACCATGACTTCCACAAGATCCGTACCGGCCGTGCCCACACCAGTCTTCTCGACCACATCACGGTGACCTATTACGGCACCCAGGTGCCCCTCAACCAGGCCGCGAACGTGGTGGCCAGCGACGCGCGCACGCTGACGGTGACCCCGTTCGAGAAATCGATGATCCAGCCCATCGAGAAGGCGATCATGGAGTCCGATCTCGGGCTCACGCCGAACTCCGCGGGCAATGTGATCCGCATTCCCCTGCCGCCGCTGACCGAGGAGCGCCGCAAGGATCTCATCAAGATCGTGCGTGGTGAGGCGGAGCAGGCGCGGGTGGCCGTGCGCAACATTCGCCGTGACGCCAACAGTGATCTCAAAGCTCTGCTCAAGGAGAAGGAGATCACCGAGGACGACGAGAAGCGCGGCGAGGACGATATCCAGAAGCTCACCGATCGCTACGTCGCCGAAATCGACAAGCTCCTCAGCGGCAAGGAAGAGGAGCTGATGGAGGTCTGACCCCGGGCCGGGCGTCCGTCGGCGAACGGGCGTCGCTGCAACGCGGCACGCATGGCCGCGTGTATATTCGTCGGCCGGCGTCGGCCGTGTCCCGGACCGTGGAGAGACAATGACAGCGGCAGAGCGCGACTGCGATAACCGTGCGGCGGGCGACGGGTCAGGCCCCAGGCACGTGGCGATCATCATGGACGGGAACGGCCGCTGGGCCGCCGGGCGAGGCAAACCCCGCCATCAGGGGCACCGGGCCGGTGCGGAGGCCGCCCGCCGGACGGTCGAGCATTGTCGTCGGCTGGGGATTCCCTATCTCACCCTGTTCGCTTTCAGCAGCGAGAACTGGCGGCGTCCGGCCGGCGAGGTCCGAATGCTCATGGAGCTGTTCCTGCGCGCGCTCGAGCGGGAGACGGACCGTCTCGTCGAAAGCGGCGTGCGACTGCGTTTCATTGGCGAGCGCGAACGCTTCTCCGGTACCCTTCGCACGCGCATGCGCGAGGCGGAGGAACGCACTGCCGGCAACAGCGAGCTGGGCGTGAACGTGGCGGTGGGCTACGGTGGCCGCTGGGACATCGCCATGGCGGCACGGCGGCTCGCCGCGCGGGTCGCCGACGGTGAGATACCCGCCGAGGCGGTGGACGAGCACGCGCTGGCGAGGGAGCTTTGTCTCGCCGACCTCCCGGAGCCGGACCTGTTCATCCGCACCGGCGGCGAGCAGCGCATCAGCAACTTCCTCGTCTGGCAGCTCGCCTATGCCGAACTGTATTTCACCCCCGCACTGTGGCCGGATTTCAGCGAGACCGATCTGGATCGCGCGGTTGCCTGGTACGGCGGGCGCGAACGCCGCTTCGGCATGACCCCTGACCAAGTGGAGCCCGATCCCCGTGCTTAGAACGCGGGTGGTCACCGCGCTGGTGCTGGTGCCCCTCGCGCTCTGGCTCGTGTGGCTCGCGCCGACAGCGGTGCTGCCTGGCGCGTTCTCGCTCGTGATCGCCCTATCCGGCTGGGAGTGGGGCCGTCTTGCGGGCCTCGAGGGTGCGGCGGTTCGTGGCGGCTACGCGGCCGCGTGCACGGCGCTGAGCGTCGGGGCATGGGCACTCGTGGCCGCCGGCGTGCCGGTGAAAGCGCTGGTGTGGGTCGCGCTGGCCTGGTGGCTCGTGCCCATCGTGCGGCTGGCGTTGTTCAGCGGTCGCGGCAGTGTCGCCGCCGACGCGCTTTCCGGCGCCGCCACGCTCACCTCCGCGAGCATCGCGGTGTTCGCGGTACATTTGCGGGCCGACGACGGCGCTCTCTGGCTGACGTTGCTGCTGGTGCTCGTCTGGGGCGCCGATGTCGGCGGCTATTTCGCCGGCAGACGCTGGGGCGGCCGACGCCTTGCGCCGACCGTGAGTCCCGGCAAGACTTGGGCAGGGGTATGGGGCGGCATATCCCTGGGGCTCCTTTGCGCCGTGGTCGTCTACGTGCTGGCTCGGCTCGCTGGCCTGGGGGCGAGCGTGCCGGGCATCTCCGGGCTCATCGGGCTGGGGGTCGCGGCGATCGCGATGAGTGTTGTCGGCGATCTGTTCGAGAGCATGATCAAGCGGTTGCGCGGCCACAAGGACAGCGGCCATCTCCTGCCCGGCCATGGCGGTATTCTGGACCGTATCGACGGCTTGCTTGCAGCGGCTCCCGTGGTGGGTGCCGCTGCAATGATGCTCGGAGGCACTCATGCGTGAGGTGACTGTCCTCGGCGCGACCGGCTCCATCGGCAAGAGCACGCTGGACGTCGTAGGCCGGCATCCGGAGCGCTTCCGCGTGCATGCGCTTACCGCCAATCGGAATGTGGAAGCCATGGCCCGCCTGTGCCGGGAGTACCGCCCGCGGGTGGCGGTCATGGCCGACGAGGTCTCCGCCCGTGGGTTGCGCGAGCGGCTGGCGGGTGAAGCGGCGGCGCCTTCCGTGCTCGCCGGGGAGGCGGCGGTGACCGACGCCGTGGCCGATGCCCCCAGGGGCATCGTGGTCGCCGCCATCGTCGGCGCTGCGGGACTGCGGCCGACCATGGCGGCAGTGGCGGGGGGGCATCGCGTGCTGCTCGCCAACAAGGAATCCCTGGTCGTCGCCGGCCCGCTGCTTCTCGCCGAGGCGGAGCGCGGCGGTGCCGAGCTTTTGCCGGTGGACAGCGAGCACAACGCCATTTACCAGTGCCTGCCGGCAGGTTACCGTCGCGGAGAGGCAGAGCGCCGCGGTGTGAACCGTATCCTGCTCACCGCCTCCGGTGGACCCTTCCGCGAGCGCGACCCGAGCACCTTGCACACGGTGACGCCGGAACAGGCCTGCTCGCATCCCAACTGGAGCATGGGGCGGAAGATTTCCGTGGATTCCGCCACCATGATGAACAAAGGGTTGGAGTTCATCGAGGCCTGCCTGCTCTTCGGCATGGAACCGGACGCGGTGGATGTGGTCATCCACCCACAGAGCGTGGTCCACTCGCTGGTGTCCTACGCGGACGGCTCGGTGCTCGCCCAGCTCGGCAATCCGGATATGCGTACACCCATCGCGCACGCGCTGGGCGCGCCTGACCGGCTCGCGGCGGGCGTCGAGCCACTCGATCTGTTCGCGCTGGCGCGGCTCGATTTCGAACGCCCCGATCCGGCGAGGTTCCCGTGCCTGAGCCTGGCTGAGGCGGCCATGCGTGAGGGCGGTACCGCTCCCGCGTTGCTCAATGCCGCCAACGAGGTGGCCGTGGCCGGCTTCCTCGATGGCACGCTCGCATTCACGCGCATCGCCGCCGTCATCGAGGCGACGCTCGCACGGCTGCCGGCCGAGCCGGCGGAGTCCCTGGAGCAGCTGATGCTCGCGGACGCACGGGCGCGTGAAATCGCCACTGAATGGCTGCGGCAGGGAGTGTGATCCCATGAGCGTACTCGTCAATCTGATCGCTTTCGTCGTGGCGCTCGGCCTGCTCGTCGCCATCCATGAGTTCGGCCATTTCTGGGTGGCGCGGCGCGTGGGCGTGCGCGTGCTGCGTTACTCGATCGGCTTCGGCCGGGTCGTCTGGCGGCGCACTGGCGGTGACGGCACCGAGTACGCGCTCTCCGCGATTCCGCTCGGCGGCTACGTGAAGATGCTCGACGAGCGCGAGGGCGATGTCGCGCCTGAGGAACGACACCGCGCGTTCAACCGCCAGCCACTGTGGGCCCGCAACGCGATCCTTTTTGCCGGGCCCGGCTTCAATTTCCTCTTTGCGCTGTTCGCTTACTGGGCGATTTCCGTCATCGGCACCACCGAGCTCCGGCCGGTGCTCGGCGAGGTGGTGCCGGAAAGCCCCGCCGCGGAAGCGGGGCTCGCCGAGGGGCAGGAGATCGTGGCCGTGGCGGGGGAGGAAACGCTGAGCTGGGATGACGTGCTCATGCGTCTGCTCGCCGAGGGAGCAGGCAACGAGGCGCTTTCGCTCGCGGTGGAAACGCCGGATGGTATCCGCCGGGACTTGACGCTGGATGTGGCGGCGATCGGGCCGCTCGGCGAAAAGCCGAATATTCTCGGGGCGCTCGGGTTGCGGCCCTGGCGCCCGACGATCGAGCCCGTGGTCGGCGAGCTGCTGCCGGGGGGACCGGCTGCGACAGCGGGGCTTACCGCCGGGGATCGTATCATCGCCGTTGCCGGCGAGCCGGTTGACGAGTGGCAGACGCTCGTCGAGGTAGTGCGGGCGCGTCCCGGCGAGGCGGTTGATGTGACGGTGCGCCGTGACGGTGAGCGCCGCGAGTTCGCCGTTACCCTTGGCCGGGTCGAAGGCGAGGACGGCGACACCGGCCGCCTGGGGGTCCGCCCCCGGGTGGAAGACAGCGCCTACGCCGGGATGCGGCGCACCGTCCAGCATGGGCCGCTGGCCGCTATCGCCCAGGCGACGGGCGCTACCTGGGAGGCGAGCGCTCTCACCGTCAAGCTGCTCGTACAGATGGTTACCGGCGATGCTTCGGTGAAGAACTTGAGCGGGCCGATCAATATCGCGCAGTATGCCGGCCAGTCGGCCACCCTTGGCGTGGTGCCGTTCCTGCGGTTTCTCGCCATCGTGAGCATCAGTCTCGGCATCCTCAACCTGTTGCCCGTTCCGGTGCTCGACGGTGGCCATTTGCTCTACAACGGCATCGAGTGGCTGCGTGGCAGACCGCTATCGGAGGCCGCCCAGGCGACAGGTCAGCAGATCGGGCTGGTCCTGCTCGGTCTGCTCATGGCCGTGGCCTTCTACAACGACCTTGCCCGACTGTTCGGGCCGAGCTGACAGGGAATCGACGAGGGGATGCGAAAATCGCTGATTGCACTCGCGCTGGCCGCGGCGATGGGCCACGCGACGGCGGCAGAGCCTTTCCAGGTGGAGGACATCCGGGTCGAGGGGCTGAGGCGGATCGCCGCCGGCACGGTCTTCAATTACCTGCCCATTCAGGTCGGCGACCGTGTGGACGATGCGCGCATCGCATCGGCGATTCGTTCGCTCTACGACACCGGTTTTTTCCAGGATATCGCCCTGCGTCGCGATGGTGACACGCTCGTGGTGGAGGTTTCCGAGCGTCCGGCGATTGCCCGGATCGAGCTCCACGGCAACGACGAGATCGGCGAGGAAGACCTCCTCAAGGGGCTGAAGGACGCCGGCCTGGCCCAGGGGCGCACGTTCGACCGCTCCCTGCTTGCCCAGGTGGAGCGCCAGCTGCGTCAGCAGTACTTCGCGTTGGGTTACTACGACGTGCGCGTGGAGAGCACGGTGTCGCCGCTGCCACGCAACCGGGTGGGCGTGCGGCTCGATATCACCGAAGGCGAGCCCGCCTCGGTGCAGGCCATCGAGTTCGTCGGTAACCAAAGTTTCGACGACGAGGCTTTGCGTGACCAGTTCGAGATGGGGCCGGTGCCCTGGTGGAGCTTTTTCTCCGATGCCGATCGCTATTCGCGCCAGCGCCTAGCCGGGGATCTGGAGCGGCTGCGCTCGTTCTATCAGGACCGGGGCTTCGTCAACTTCACGATCACCTCCACCCAGGTTTCGATCAGCCCGGACCGCCGCCGTATCCACGTCACCGTCAATCTCGACGAGGGCGAGCAGTTTCGGGTCGGCGAGATTTCTCTCGCCGGTGATCTGGTCTTCCCCGAAGAGACCATGCGCGAGCTCGTGGCGGTCGCGCCGGACGGTCTGTACTCGCGCCAGGATGTGGTCGCGACGTCCGAGGCGTTCCGTGAGAAACTCGGCGAGCGGGGCTATGCGTTCGCCAACGTCAACCCCCTGCCCGAGGTGAACGAGGACGAGGGCACGGTGGATCTCACCTTCTTCGTGGACCCGGCCGAGCGCGTATACGTGCGCCGGATCAATATCTCCGGCAACACGCGTACGCGCGACGACGTGATCCGTCAGGAGCTCCGACAGAGCGAAGGCGCGTGGCTGTCCACCGCGGATGTCGAGGAGTCCCGGCGGCGGCTCGGGCGGCTGGGTTTCTTCGACAACGTGAACATTGAAACGCCGCGGGTGCCCGGCACCGGCGACCAGGTGGATGTGGACGTCTCCGTCGAGGAACGCCTCTCGGGCAGTCTCAAGGCCGGTATCGGTTACGGCACGGAGCAGGGGCTGCTGCTGAATTTCGGCGTGCAGCAGGACAACGTCCTCGGCAGTGGTGATCGTCTTTCGTTCACCGCCAATAACGACGACGTCAATACAGTCTACCGCGCGTCGTACCTCGATCGGTTCTACACGCGTTCGGGCATCGACCGGGACATGTCCGTGGCCTTCCGTGACACCGACGCCGACGAGGCGGATCTCTCCGACTACGGCGTGAAGAGCCTCACCGGCACGTACGGTTACCGGATACCGGTGACTTCCAACGACACTTTCGGCGTCGACGTCGAGATCGAGGACCTGGAGCTCACGCTGAGCGACGAGCCCACCGAAGTGCAGACGGACTTCGTCGAGCGCAATGGCGAGAGCAACATGACCTATCGTCTGGCGCTGTCCTGGACGCACGACACCCGCGATCGCGCGGTCTTCCCCACCAGTGGCAGTCGCCAGCGCGGCTCGCTTCAGGTCTCCATTCCGGGCAGCGACCTCGAGTACTACCGTGCGAGCTACAGCCACCGCCGCTTCGCCGCGATCAGTGACTGGCTCACGCTGGCGCTCGAAGGCTCGCTGGCCTACGGCGACGGCTTCGGCAGTACCGGCAGGCTGCCGTTCTTCGAGAACTACTTCGCCGGCGGTATATCCACCGTGCGCGGCTATGATGGCAACTCCCTGGGCCCGCGCGACGAGAACGACGATCCACTCGGCGGCAACTTCCGTGCCCTCGGCAGCGCGGAGCTGCGCTTTCCGCCGCCGGGCGCCGAGGACAGTGGTTTCCGGATCTCCACATTCGTCGACGCCGGCCAGGTGTGGTCCACCCCCGATCAGGACATCGACGCCGGCGAAATCCGCTACGCGGCGGGCCTGGGCGTGATCTGGATGTCGCCGCTGGGTCCGTTGACAATGAGTGTGGCGGAACCGTTAAATGATGAGCCCGGCGACGACACCCAATTCTTCCAGTTCTCCGTGGGCACCTTCTTCTGATGGCACCCGCTCAAGGCCTGAATAAACGCCCATGATACCGAGAATCATAAGACACGGCTTGTTCGCGCTGGGCGCGAGCCTCGCGTTGCAGGCGACCTCCCACGCGGCCGATCTCAAGATCGGGTTCGTGAACCCGGCCAAGGTTTCCTCCGGGGCCCCGCAGGCGGACGCGGCCCGGCGCAAGCTCGAAGAGGAGTTCGCTCCCCGGGATCGCGAGATCGTGAGCATGCAGGAAGAGCTGCGCAAGCTCGAGGAACGCATGCAGGACGCCGAGCTGAACCAGAGCGAGGCCGAGCGGCAGAGCCTCCAGCGCGATATTCTGTCGTTGCGGCGGGATATCCAGCGAACCCAGGATGCGTTCCGGGAAGACTTCAACATGCGCCGCAACGAGGAGCTCGGTGAGCTGCAGCGGCGCATCCTCCAGACGGTGAGCGAGTACGCCAAGGAGCAGGACTACGATCTCGTCGTCAGCGATGGCGTGATCTACGCCAGCGACGCGGTGAATATCACCGACCGGATCATCGAGCGTCTGCGTCGCGAATTCGAGCGAAACCAGAACGGCCGCTGACGCGGCGCAGATAGCGAGGGGCGATGGTGCGGGAGGAACGCGGGATTCCGCTGTCGGACTTGGCGCACGCACTCGGGTGTCGGGTTCACGGTGATGGCGGTGTTCGGGTGGAGCGCGTGGCGCCGCTGACGACGGCCGGTCCGGGTGAAATCAGCTTTCTGGCCAGTCCTCGGCTGCGCGATCAGCTTCATCAGTCCAGGGCCTCGGCGGTGATCGTGCGCGCCGAAGACGTCTCCGGGCTCGCCATGGCCGCTGTGGTCACCGATAACCCGCATCTGGCCTTTGCCCGTGTGGCGCGTATGCTGCACCCGGAGCCGACACCCGGCGCGGGTATTCACCCCCGTGCCGCGGTCGCTGAGGACGCGCGCCTCGGTGACGGTGTGCACGTCGGCGCCGGTGCGGTGGTGGAGAGCGGGGCAGTGCTCGGCGACGGCTGCGTGGTGCATGCCAACGCGGTGGTGGGCGCCGGCTGCGTGCTCGGTGCGGACGTGCGGGTGATGGCCGGTGCCGTGCTCTATGCGGGCTGCGTGCTCGGCAATCGCGTGATCATTCATGGCGGCGCGGTGATCGGCGCCGACGGATTCGGCTATGCCAACGACGGCGGCCGCTGGGAGAAGGTTCCCCAGCTGGGACGCGTCGTGCTGGGCAATGACGTGGAGATCGGCGCCAACACGACCGTGGACCGCGGCGCTCTCGAGGACACCGTGATCGAGGACGGTGTCAAGATCGACAATCTCGTTCAGGTCGCCCACAACGTGCACATCGGTGCGAATTCCGCCATGGCGGGCTGTTCCGCGGTTGCCGGCAGCACCCGCATCGGGCGCGGCGTGACCGTCGCCGGCGGGGCCGGGATCGCCGGTCATCTGGAGGTGGCGGACGGCAGCGTCATCACCGGCATGGCTCGGGTTACCCACAGCATTCGCGAGCCGGGGGTGTACGCTTCCGGTACGCCGATGGCGGCGAGCCGTGACTGGCGCCGTAATGCGGCACGATTCAATCAGCTCGACGCGATGGCGCGGCGCCTGCGCCAGCTCGAGCGGCGCCTGGCGGCGCTGCAAACGGACGAACGGAAGGACTCATGACCCAAAGCGAACAACACACCGGCATGAATATTCACCAGATCAAGAATTATCTGCCGCATCGATATCCGTTTTTGCTGGTGGATCGTGTCAGCCATTGTGTGCCGGGGGAAGTGATCGAGGCGGTGAAGAACGTCACCGTCAACGAGCCGTTCTTCGGCGGGCATTTTCCCCAGCGCCCGGTCATGCCGGGGGTGTTGATTCTCGAGGCGATGGCACAGGCCTGCGGGCTGCTGGCGTTTCGCACCCGTGAGAGTCAGCCCGACGAGGAGCAGCCCGACGATTCCAAGCTCTTCTATCTGGTCGGTATCGACAAGGCCAAGTTCAAGCGCCCGGTGGAGCCGGGCGACGCGCTCGTGCTGCACGCGCGTGTCACCCGCAGTATGCGGGGCATCTGGATGTTCAGCGCCGAGGCCCGGGTGGATGGGGCGGTCGCTGCGAGTGCCGAAATCCGCTGCACGATGAGGGAAGTGTGAGCAGCATCCACCCGACGGCAGTTATCGACGAGGCGGCGAGTGTCGCCGACAACGTGACGGTGGGCCCCTATGCGGTCATCGGGCCGGACGTGGAGATTGCAGAGGGGACGTGGATCGGTCCCCATGCGGTGGTGCAGGGGCCTGCGCGCATCGGCCGTGACAATCGCATCTTCCAGTTCGCCTCGGTGGGCGAGGAGCCCCAGGACAAGAAGTTCCGCGGCGAGCGCACGCGCCTGGAGATCGGTGACGGCAACACCATCCGCGAATGCGTCACCATCAACCGGGGCACCGGCGACGGTGGCGGGGTGACGCGTATCGGCGACGACAACTGGATCATGGCCTACTGCCATATCGCCCACGACTGCCTCGTCGCCAGCCACACGGTTTTCGCGAATAATGCCTCGCTGGCGGGGCACGTGGAAGTCGCGGATCACGTGATCCTCGGCGGATTTTCGCTGGTGCACCAGTTCAGCCGCCTCGGCGAGCACTGTTTCCTCGCCTTCGGCGCCCACGTCGACCGGGACGTGCCGCCTTTCGTCATGGCCGCCGGCCAGCGCGCCACGCCGCGCGGGCTCAATGTCGAAGGTCTCAAGCGTAACGGCTTTCCGAGGGAGACGACCCGTGCGCTGAAGCAGGCCTACAAGACGCTCTACCGCGAAGGGCTGCGGCTCGAGGAAGCCATCAACACCCTGGAAACCGCCGACGATCCGATGGTGGCGCGGTTCGCGGCGTTCGTGCGGGCCAGCGAGCGCGGTATCATCCGCTGACGCCGGGCTCGTCACGGATTCTGCCCGAGATGGAGATGGATCATTCGGACGCCATACCCATGCAGCGAGTCGCGATCGTCGCCGGCGAGCTGTCGGGGGACCTGCTCGGTGCGGGGCTGATACGCGCGCTCGCACGCCGGCACCCCGGTGTACGCTTCGAGGGTATCGGCGGCCCGGGCATGCGGGCCGCGGGGCTGGATAGCCTGTATCCGCTGGAAACCCTGTCGGTCATGGGGCTGGTCGAGGTGCTCCGACACCTGCCGCGGTTGCTGCGGGTGCGTAACGATCTCCTCGAGCGTTTCAGCGCGAACCCGCCGGATGTGTTCATCGGCATCGACGCGCCCGATTTCAACCTGGGACTGGAGCGGCGCCTGCGTGCCCGTGGGGTGCGTACCGTTCACTACGTAAGCCCCAGCGTATGGGCCTGGCGTCAGGCGCGCATTCACGGGATCGCGCGCTCGGTGGACCGGATGCTCACGCTGCTGCCGTTCGAAGCCGCGTTCTACGAGCGTCACCACGTGCCGGTGACTTTCGTGGGCCATCCGGCAGCGGATCGTTTCCCCATGGACGTGGATGTCTCCGCCTACCGGACGGCGTTGGAGGTGCCCGACGATGCACCGGTGCTGGCGGTGTTGCCGGGCAGCCGCGGCGGGGAGATGGAGCGCATCGGCCCGATCTTCGCCGAGACGGTGGCACGGCTGCGCCGCGCCCATCCGGATCTGCAGGTGGTCGCGCCCATGGCCACGGCCGCACTGCGAGCCCGATTCGAGGTGCTGCTCGCCGCGGCGGGCGTGACCGGGGGCGTGAACCTCATCGACGGACGGTCCGCCGAAGCGATGGGGGCGGCGGATGTCGTGCTCACCGCCTCGGGCACGGCGACGCTGGAGGCCATGCTGCTCAAGCGGCCCATGGTGGTGGCTTACCGTGTCGCGCCGGCGACCGCCTGGCTCGTGCGTCATCTGCGCCTGCTGAAGACGCCGTATGTCGCGTTGCCGAATCTGCTCGCGGACGAGGCGTTGGTGCCGGAGTACATTCAGGACGAGGCCACGCCGGCGGCGATGGCCCAGGGCGTGCAGCGTCTGCTCGAGGATCGCGGGCGGGCGGCGGCGATGCAGGCGCGCTTCGAGGAATTGCATCAGCGTCTCCGCCGCGGCGCCGACGAGCGCGCCGCCGAGGCCGTCGAGCACACGGTCGGATGAGCGGCCAAAGCGGATTCTCCTTTGCCGCCGCCGCGCAGTTCACCGCCGGCGTCGATGAGGTGGGGCGGGGACCACTGGCGGGCCCCGTGGTGGCAGCGGCGGTCATTCTGCCGCCCGCGGGTATCGAAGGGGTCGCCGACTCCAAGTCGCTCACGGCGCTTCGGCGCGAGGCGCTGGCCGAACGCGTGCGTGACGAGGCGCTCGCGTGGGCGGTGGGCCGTGCCGAGGTCGCCGAGATCGATCGGCTGAACATCCGTCAGGCCACTTTCGTCGCCATGCGCCGAGCCGTTGAGGCGCTGGACCCGGCCGCGGACTTCGCCCTGGTCGACGGCCGCGACTGTCCGCCGCTCGGGTGTCCCGTGGAGCCGGTGATCGGCGGTGACGCGAGCGTGCCGGCTATCGGCGCAGCCTCCATCCTCGCCAAGCAGTTGCGGGATGCGGAGATGGTCGTACTCGACGAGCGCTACCCGGGCTATGGCTTTGCCCGCCACAAGGGCTATGGCACCCGCGAGCACCTTGCCGCGCTGGGGCGGCTCGGGCCGTGTCCGATACACCGTCGATCCTTCCGTCCGGTGCGCGAGGCCGCCGCGGATTGACGCGTTGGTCGAACGCACGCCGGGCATTACACTACTAATCTTCTCAGAGGTATTGTGTCATGTGTCAGAGCGCCACAGCGGTTCGGGGGCAAGGCGCGCTCGCGCCGGCGTGGCCGGGTCACGTCAAGCGAGCGCAACGCCGCCACCGGGCCGCTGTGGCGCTGCCTTCGGGCCGGACTGTGCGCCGATGGGGGCTGCGTTGCTCGCCGCTCATGGTGCCCGGCTACACGGCGCGCCTCGCGCCTTGCCCCATCGGCGCACAGACCGGCTGACGCATGACAATACCTCTGAGAAGATTAGTAAGGGCCTGCACACGGCGACCCGCACAACCGACCGACGAGAGCCCATGACCGGCAGCTTCGTACACCTGCATCTGCACTCCGAGTTCTCCCTGATCGACGGCATCGTGCGCCTGAAGCCGCTCATGAAGGCATGTGCGGATGCCGGTATGCCCGCGGTGGCGGTCACAGACCAGGGCAATCTCTTCGGCATGGTCAAGTTCTACGAGGCGGCCATCGCGGCGGGGATCAAGCCCATCGTCGGGGCGGACGTGCGCGTGACCGACCGCGACAGCGCCGACGGACACTCCCAGGCCACGTTGCTGTGCGCCGATGACAGCGGTTACGGGTCGTTGACGCGCATTCTCACCGAGAGCTATCTGCACGGCCAGGATCAGGGCGTGCCGGTGGTGCGCCACGAGTGGCTCGCGCAGTGGTCCCAGGGCCTGATCGTGCTCTCCGGCGGCAAGGACGGGGACGTCGGGCGGGCGTTGCTCGATGGTCATGACGCGCTCGCCCGCGAGAAGCTCGCGTTCTGGCAGGAGCATTTCCCCGGCCGCTACTACCTCGAGATCCAGCGTGCCGGCCGTCCGGGCGACGAAGACCACCTCCACGCGGCGGTCGCGCTCGCCGCCGACACCGATGTGCCGGTGGTGGCGAGCAATGACGTCCGCTTTCTCGCGCCCGAGGATTTCGAGGCCCACGAGGCCCGTGTGTGCATCCACGAGGGCCGCACCCTGGACGACAAGCACCGTCCGCGGCGCTATAGCGCCGAGCAGTACCTGCGCACGCCCGAGGAAATGGCGGAGCTGTTCTCCGATATTCCGGAAGCGCTGGAGAACACCGTGGAGATTGCCAGGCGCTGCAATCTCAATCTGACCCTCGGCGAGAACGTGTTGCCGGACTTCCCGGTGCCCGAGGGCATGACCATCGACGAGTTCCTCGCCGCCGACGCCCGCAAGGGGCTGGAAGAGCGTCTCACACGCATCATCACCGATGACGACCCCGACCCCGCGGCCACTCGCAGGCGCTACGAGGAGCGCCTGCAGCGTGAGCTCGACGTGATCGAGCACATGGGGTTCCCGGGCTACTTCCTGATCGTCGCCGACTTCATACGCTGGGCGAAGGACAATGACATCCCCGTCGGCCCCGGGCGTGGCTCCGGTGCCGGGTCGCTGGTCGCCTATGCGCTCAAGATCACCGACCTGGATCCGCTCAGGTACGACCTGCTCTTCGAGCGTTTTCTAAATCCCGAGCGTGTTTCCATGCCCGACTTCGATGTCGACTTCTGCATGGAAAACCGCGACCGGGTGATCGACTATGTCGCCGACAAATACGGGCGCGAGAAGGTTTCCCAGATCGCCACCCACGGTACGATGGCCGCGCGTGCGGTGGTGCGGGATGTCGGCCGCGTGCTCGGCCATCCCTACGGCTACGTCGATCGTATAGCCAAGCTCGTGCCCTTCGAGCTCGGCATGACGCTCGAAAAGGCCCTGGAGCAGGAGGAGGACCTCAAGAACCTCTACGACGAGGACGAGGATGTCCACACGCTGATCGACATGGCGCGCAAGCTCGAGGGCATGTCGCGCAACGTGGGCAAGCACGCCGGCGGCGTGGTGATCGCCCCCTCCGAGCTCACCGACTTCGCGCCGCTCTACTGCGAGCCCGGCGGTGGCGGACTCGCCACGCAGTACGACAAGGACGACGTCGAGGCCGTTGGCCTGGTGAAGTTCGACTTCCTCGGCCTGCGCACGCTCACGATCATCGACTGGACGGTGAAGGCGGTAAACGCCATCCGCGCTGAACGCGGCAGCGATCCCCTCGACATCTCGGCCATCCCGCTGGATGACAAGGCGAGCTTCGACCTGCTCAAGGCCTGCCAGACCACGGCCGTCTTCCAGCTCGAGTCCCGGGGCATGAAGGACCTCATCCGCCGGCTGCAGCCGGACAGTTTCGAGGACATCATCGCGCTGGTGGCGCTGTTCCGTCCCGGGCCACTGCAGTCGGGCATGGTCGAGGACTTCATCGACCGCAAGCACGGCCGCACGCCGGTGGCGTATCCCACATCCGAGCTCCACCACGACGATCTGGAGCCGATTCTCAAGCCCACCTACGGCGTGATCCTCTACCAGGAGCAGGTCCAGCGTATCGCCCAGGTCCTCGCCGGCTACAGCCTGGGTGGCGCCGACCTCCTGCGCCGTGCCATGGGCAAGAAGAAAGCCTCCGAGATGGCGAAGCAGCGGGAGATCTTCCTCGCCGGCGCCAAGGAGAACGGACTTACCCACGAGCACGCCGAGGCGATCTTCGACCTGATGGAGAAGTTCGCCGGCTACGGCTTCAACAAGTCGCACTCCGCCGCCTATGCGCTGCTCTCCTACCAGACCGCCTGGCTGAAGGCCCACGAGCCGGCACCGTTCATGGCGGCCGTGTTGTCCTCGGACATGGACAACACCGACAAGGTGGTGACCTTCATCGAGGAGTGCCGCTCCATGGAGCTCACCGTGGAGCCGCCGGACGTCAACCGTTCGGACTGGATGTTCCGTGCCCGCGATGAGCGCACCATTGTCTACGGCCTCGGTGCGGTGAAGGGCGTGGGCCATTCCGCCATCGAGGCGCTGATCGCCGAGCGCGAGGCGAACGGGCCGTTCGCCGATCTGTTCGACCTGTGCGCGCGGGTGGATCTGCGCCGGCTCAACAAGCGCGTGCTCGAAGCCCTCATCCGCTCCGGCAGTCTCGACAATCTCGCCGCCAACCGCGCCACGGCGATGCATTATCTGCCCGAGGCGCTGAAGGCGGCGGAGCAGAAATCCCGCAACGCCGAGCTGGGTCAGGACGACCTCTTCGGCCTTGGAGCGCCGGCGGCAGCGGACACGCCGCAGCAACGGCCGGCCATGCCCGAGTGGGAGGAGCAGGAACGTCTTGCCGCGGAGAAAGAGATACTGGGGCTGTATCTCACCGGCCATCCCATCGATGAATACGAGGCCGAGATCACCCGTTTCATCACCGGACGCCTGAATCAGCTCGCCACCGGGATGGGGGCCACGCCGCCCGCGGAAGGTGGCAAGGGCCGCCGGCGCGAGAGCGGTCCCAAGGTGACCGTCGCCGGGCTGGTGATGGCGCTTCGCGTGCGCAACACGCAAAGCGGCGGGCGGCTCGGCGTGTTCACACTCGATGACCGCACCGGGCGTATCGACGTGGTGGTATTCCCCGAGGCCTTCCAGCGTTTCCGCCATCTGCTGGTCAAGGACGAGCTGCTGGTCGTTCAGGGCGAGCTCGGGTACGACGATTTCAGCGACGGCTACCGCATATCCGCCGACGAGGTCTTCGGTATCGGCGAGGCTCGCGAGCGTTTCGCCCGGGCGCTGGTACTGGGCGTCGACAGTGCCCGGGCAGGCAACGGTTTCATTCCCGAGCTGCGCGAGACGCTGTCGGCCTACCGCGACGGTGAGTGCCCGGTGCTCATCGACTATCGCGGTGAGCAGGCCCGCGCTTCGTTGCGCCTGAGCGAGGACTGGCGCGTACGGCCCACCGACGAGCTCGTGCGCCGTCTGGAAGGACTCGCCAGTGACGGAGCCGTGCGCGTGGAGTACTGAAGTCCCGGGACACCAGGGTGCGGTGCGTACGGGCGATGCCATCCGGCGCTAACGTGTTATGATCTGCCGCCTGTGTTTGCGGCAGTCGTGCGGAATCGGCACCGATGAGTCTGAATTTTCTCGAGTTCGAGCGCCCTATCGCGGAATTGGAAGCCAAGATCGAGGAGCTGCGCTACGTCGGTGATGATGCCGACGTGAATATCAGCGAGGAGATCGGACGGCTTCAGACCAAGAGCAGCCAGCTCACCGAGCAGATCTTCGCTTCGCTTTCACCGTGGCAGATCGCACAGCTCGCCCGGCATCCGCAGCGCCCTTACCTCCTGGATTATGCCGAGCACCTGTTCACCGACTTCGAGGAGCTCCACGGTGACCGCAGCTTCGCCGACGACGAGGCGATCATCGGCGGTCCGGCGCGTTTCCGCGGTGAGCCGGTCATGGTAATCGGTCATCAGAAGGGTCGGGACACCAAGGAGAAGCTTCGCCGCAACTTCGGCATGCCTCGACCCGAGGGCTACCGCAAGGCGAAACGGCTCATGGAGATGGCCGAGCGTTTCCGGTTGCCGGTGCTGACCTTCATCGACACCCCGGGGGCATATCCGGGCGTGGGCGCCGAGGAGCGGGGCCAGAGCGAGGCCATCGCGCGCAACCTCCAGGTCATGGCGCGCCTGCGTACCCCCATCGTCTGCACCGTGATCGGCGAGGGCGGCTCCGGCGGGGCGCTGGCAATCGGCGTGGGCGATCGCGTGCTGATGCTGCAGTACAGCACCTATTCGGTGATCTCGCCGGAAGGGTGCGCGTCGATTCTCTGGAAGAGCGCGGATCAGGCGGCGACCGCCGCCGAGGCCATGGGTATTACCGCCGAGCGCCTGCACGAGCTCGAGCTGATCGACGAAGTGGTGACCGAGCCGCTCGGTGGCGCTCATCGGGACCGGGCCGGCATGGCCGATACACTTGCCGAGGCGCTGCATAACCAGCTCGAGAGCCTGCGCAGCCTGTCCGCTGACGAGCTCGTCAACCAGCGCTACGACCGGTTGATGCAGTTCGGCCGTTTCCGCGACTGACAAGACTGGTAATCAGGAGGGCCGGAACGTGTCCGCCCTCGATCCGGAGACATTCCGCGACGCCGTCTACGCCCTGGGTGTGCATTCGAGCATCCACGTGGCGGTGAGCGGCGGTCTCGATTCCGTGGTGCTACTGGACCTTGCCGCACGCGCCGGAGTCGCTGCCGGCGCCGTGCACGTGGACCACGGCCTGCAGCCGGCGAGTGCGCGCTGGGCACGGTTCGTGGCAACGCTGTGCCAGCGCCGCGGTATTCCCGTTCGGCAGTGCTGTCTTGCCCTCGAGGCCGGTTCCGACCTGGAGGCACGGGCGCGCGCGGCGCGTTACCAGGCGTTTCGCGACCTGCTTCCACCGGGAGCGGTGCTGGCCACGGCCCACCACGGTGACGACCAGGCCGAGACGGTGCTGTTGCGTGTGTTGCGCGGGGCGGGGGTGGAAGGGCTTACCGGCATCGCGCCGCGCCGCAGCGAGGGCGGGCTGGCGCTCATCCGCCCGCTGCTGCCGTGGCGACGGGAGACGTTACGCACCTATGCGCGAAAGCGACGCCTGCACTGGATCGACGATCCGACCAATTACGAGCTCACCCCCGATCGCAACTATCTGCGCCACGAGATTCTGCCCCGCCTCGAGTCCCGTTGGCCGGACGTTCCCCGGCGACTGGCGCGGACGTCGCGACATGCGGCCGAGGCGCGGGAGGTGGCGGCCTGGGCCGCCGAACGCCTGGGCATCGTGGATGGACCCGTCGTCACTGCGCCGCTGGCCCAGGCGCCGCCCGCGGTCGCCGCCGCGGTGCTGCGCCACTGGCTGCGGCAGGCCCGCCTGCGTGCCCCTGCCGAGGCGCGTCTGCGTCAGGGCATGCACGACCTGTTTTCGGCCGGCGCGGACCGACACCCCGCATTGGTGTGGGCGGACGGGCAGGTGCGCCGCCACGCCGCGATGCTCTACCGTCTGCCGCCCTCGCTTCCGGAACCGTCCCCCGCGGTCGCGAGCGGTCTCACGGAGGCGGACGAGACCGATTTCGGCATCGGTCGTCTCTGCTGGCGATGGACCCCCGGCGGTGGTCTGCCCCCGGAGACCATTGCGAGGCTCACCGTGAGCTTCGCCCCCGCGGGTGCACGGCTGCGGCTGCACCGCGGAGGCGGCCGCCAGCGTCTCACGGAGCTCTACCGGGCTCGCGGTATCGCCCCTTGGGAGCGCGGCTGGCTGCCCCTTCTCCGGCTCGACGGGGAGGTGGTAGCCGTGCCGGGCATCGGTATGGACCCGGCGGTGACGGTCAGCGGTGGCTACACGCCGGTGTGGCGTCTGACGCTGCCGAGATCGTGTGACGTTACCGGGGGACTGTCACCGTGGCTGGACACCGGCGCGGGCGGTAGCGGGCAGTGACGGGAATGAACGATGTTGAGAAATAATGGGAGAATTTTTTTATAATTAATTGATTTTTAAATATATACTCTGCGCGTTCGCGCATCGTGCGTTGTGCACACACGGGTGTTCTGATACCGTTTTGGTCCATCCTGAGGCCGGCGTTGGCCGGGTCCGTTCCCTGACCTTCTTCTGAACTGCTCTATGACGCGATTCATCTTCATCACGGGCGGTGTTGTGTCCTCGTTGGGCAAAGGCATCGCCGCAGCCTCGTTGGGTAGCGTGCTACAGGCGCGCGGGCTGAGCGTGACCATGGTCAAGCTCGACCCCTACATCAACGTGGACCCGGGCACCATGAGCCCGTTCCAGCACGGCGAGGTGTACGTCACCGACGACGGCGCGGAGACGGACCTGGACCTGGGGCATTACGAGCGCTTCCTGCGTACGCGCATGACGTGCAAGAACAATTACACCACCGGGCGCATCTACGAGTCGGTCATCCGCAAGGAGCGCCAGGGGGATTATCTCGGCGGGACCGTGCAGGTCATTCCGCACATTACCGACGAGATCAAGCGCTGCATCGAGCAGGGTGCCGACGGTGCGGACGTGGCGCTGATCGAGATCGGCGGCACGGTGGGTGACATCGAATCGCTGCCGTTCCTGGAGGCTATCCGGCAGATGGGTTCGGAGCTCGGTCACGAGCGCTGCCTGTTCGTGCACCTCACCCTGGTGCCGTTCGTTGGCGCCGCCGGGGAGATGAAGACCAAGCCCACGCAGCATTCCGTCAAGGAGTTGCGCTCCATCGGTATACAGCCGGACATCCTGCTGTGTCGTGCTGCCAGCCCGATCCCGGAGGAAGAGCGTCGCAAGATCGCGCTGTTCACCAACGTGGACCCGCGTGGGGTGATCTCGGTGCTGGACGTGGACAATATCTACAAGGTCCCCGAGGCCCTTCACGGGCAGGGACTGGATAATATCGTCGCCGAGAAACTGCACCTGGAGCTGCCGCCCGCCAACCTGGGTGACTGGCACAAGGTCGTGGAGACCATGGCCCACCCCGAAGGCGAGGTCACCATCGCCATGGTGGGCAAGTACGTGAACCTCGCCGACGCTTACATGTCGCTCAACGAGTCGCTGCGTCACGCGAGCGTGCAGACGCGGCGCAAGGTCAATATCCGCTACGTGGAGTCCGAGGAGATCGAGCGCGAGGGCGCCGAGATCCTCGCCGACGTCGACGGTATTCTTGTGCCCGGCGGGTTCGGCGAACGCGGGGTCGAGGGCAAGATCGCCGCGGCGCGCTATGCGCGCGAGAACGCAATCCCCTATCTCGGCATCTGCCTGGGCATGCAGGTGGCGGTCATCGAGTTCGCGCGCAACGTGGCCGGCCTCGAGGGCGCGCACAGCACGGAATTCCTGACCCACCCGCAGCACCCGGTGATCGGCCTGATCACGGAGTGGATGAACGAGGAAGGGCTCGTGGAGATGCGCGATGAGGCTTCCGACCTGGGCGGCACCATGCGTCTGGGCTCGCAATCGGCCCGTCTGGTGCGCGATTCGCTCGTGCACCGCATCTACGGCAAGGACGTCATCCGCGAGCGCCACCGGCACCGCTACGAGTTCAATAATCGCTACGCGCAGGTGCTCGAAGAGGCGGGTATGCGTATCTCGGGCTGGGCGAAGCACAACGAGCTCGTCGAATGCGTGGAGCTGCCGGACCATCCCTGGTACCTGGCCTGTCAGTTCCACCCGGAGTTCACGTCCACTCCGCGGGATGGCCATCCGCTGTTCACGAGCTTCATCCGCGCGGCGGCCCGTCGCGACGAGCAGCGTTCCAGCGCGGATAGCGTCTCGGGCACGCGTCAGGAGGCCTGAAGATGACGGCGTTCGAACTCTGCGGTTTTCCAGTGGGGCTGACGCGGCCACTGTTTCTCATCGCCGGGCCCTGCGTGGTGGAGTCGGAGCAGCTGGCGCTCGATTCCGCCGGCGAGCTCAAGGCCCTGACCGACGAGCTCGGCGTTCCGTTCATCTACAAGTCCTCTTACGACAAGGCCAACCGCTCCTCCCACGACAGCTTCCGCGGCCCGGGCATGGACGAAGGGCTGCGCATCCTGGAGAAAGTGCGTGCCGAGATCGGCGTGCCGGTGCTTACCGACGTTCACGAGGATACGCCGCTGGAGGAGGTGGCCGCGGTCGTGGACGTGCTCCAGACCCCCGCGTTCCTCTGCCGGCAGACCAACTTCATCCAGCGCGTGGCGAGCCAGGGCCTGCCCGTCAATATCAAGAAGGGCCAGTTCCTCGCCCCCTGGGACATGGCGAACGTGGTGGCCAAGGCACATGCCGTGGGTAACGAGCGGATCATGGCCTGCGAGCGCGGCGTGTCGTTCGGGTATAACAACCTGATCTCGGATATGCGCGCCCTTTCGGTGATGCGGGAGACGGGGGCGCCGGTGGTATTCGACGCGACGCACTCCGTCCAGCTGCCGGGGGGGCAGGGCAAGGCCTCCGGCGGCCAGCGCGAGTTCGTACCCGTGCTCGCGCGGGCGGCGGTGGCCGCTGGTGTCGCCGGCGTGTTCATGGAGACCCACCCGGACCCGGGTCGCGCGCTCTCCGACGGGCCCAACGCGTGGCCGCTGCCGCGCATGCGGGAGTTGCTCACCACGCTCACGGCGTTGGACGGGTTGGTCAAGGAGCACGGATTCATCGAGAATTCGCTCGCCTGATGGCGGGTCGGCCGTACGAGGCGGCTGCGTAGCAATCACACCGACAGGAGGGAAGAAAACGGCATGGCGAGCATCAAGGCGATCAAGGCCCGCGAGATCCTGGATTCCCGGGGCAATCCCACCGTCGAAGCGGACGTGCTGCTGGCGAGCGGCGCCTTCGGCCGCGCCGCGGTGCCCTCCGGTGCTTCTACCGGTGCCCGCGAGGCCGTGGAGCTGCGCGACGGCGACAAGGCCCGCTACCTCGGCAAGGGCGTGACCCAGGCGGTGGAGAACGTCAATACGGTCATTCGCGATGCCCTCGTGGGCATGGAGGCGGACGAGCAGCGTGCCATCGACGACAAGCTCATCGCCCTGGACGGCACGGACAACAAGGGCCGGCTGGGCGCCAACGCGCTGCTCGCCGTGTCTCTCGCCACGGCGCGCGCCGCGGCGAACGACCATGAGCGTTCACTGTTCCGCGAGCTCACCCCGCAAGCGCCATACACGCTGCCGGTGCCGATGATGAACATCCTCAACGGCGGTGCGCATGCGGACAACAGTGTGGACATCCAGGAGTTCATGGTGATGCCGGTGGCCTTCGCGCGCTTTAGCGAGGCGCTGCGCTGCGGCACCGAGATCTTCCACGCCCTGAAGAAGGTTCTCGCCGGTCGCGGGCTGTCCACCGCCGTGGGCGACGAAGGTGGTTTCGCGCCCAACCTGCCCTCTAACGAGGCGGCCATCGAGGTGATTCTCGAGGCGGTCGAAGCGGCGGGCTATCGCGCCGGTGACCAGGTGTGGCTGGCACTGGACGCGGCGAGCTCCGAGTTCTACCGCGACGGCGCCTATCACCTGGAGTCCGAAGGCAAGACCTTCGCGCCGGCCGAGTTCGCGGAGGTGCTGCGCGGCTGGGTCGAGAAGTATCCCATCGTCTCCATCGAGGACGGTATGTCCGAGGATGACTGGGAAGGCTGGAAAGCGCTCACCGAGGCTGTCGGCGACCGCGTCCAGCTCGTCGGCGACGACCTGTTCGTCACCAACACCAGCATCCTGCGCGAGGGCATCGACCGGGGCGTCGCCAATTCGATTCTGATCAAGTTCAACCAGATCGGCACGCTCACCGAGACCCTGGACGCCATCGCGATGGCCGCGGATGCCGGTTACACCGCGGTGGTGTCGCATCGCTCGGGCGAAACCGAGGATACCACCATCGCCGATCTCGCGGTCGCCAGTACGGCCACGCAGATCAAGACCGGCTCGCTGTGCCGTTCGGACCGGGTCGCCAAGTACAACCAGCTCCTGCGCATCGAGGAGGAGCTCGGCGATGCGGCCAACTATGCCGGCCGCGAGGCGTTCCCGAATCTGAAGGACTTCGGCTGAGGCCGTGACCATGCGCGTGCTCATCGGCGTGCTGGCAGTGGCGCTGGTCGCCCTGCAGGCACGTCTGTGGTTCGGTGACGGCAGTGTCACCGAGCTGCAGCGGCTGGAGGACGCCGTCGCCGAGCAGCGTGAGGACAACGCTGAGCTCCAGGCGCGCAACGACGCCCTGGCCGCCGACGTCGCCGACCTCAAGGGGGGGCTCGAGGCGGTGGAGGAACGGGCGCGCCGGGAGCTCGGCATGATCCGCGACAACGAGACCTTCTTTCAGGTAACGGGCGAACGTGAGCAACGCTAGGGCCCTTGGACATGGTGGCGCCCCATTGGGTCGTCACGCGGTGAGATATGCGGGCTAGGCGTGTCTGGGCCGTGGTGCCCGCCGCTGGCCGCGGGGAACGTTTCGGCGGTGGGCGGCCCAAACAGTACGAAACCCTCGCCGGACGCGCCGTCATCGAATGGAGCGTGAGCGCGTTGCTCGCGTGTCGCGACGTGGTCGGCGTGATGGTGGCACTCGCCGGTGACGACCGTGACTGGTCGACGCTGGCCATCGCGAGCGACCACCGCGTTCACACCTGCCGCGGCGGCAAACACCGCAGCGACTCGGTGCTGGCCGGGCTCGAGGCGTTACACGAGCTGAATGCGGACGACACCGACCCGGTGCTGGTGCACGACGCCGCCCGACCGGCGGTGACCGCCGCCGCCATCGAGGCGTTGATCCGCGGTGCCGATGGCCCCTCGGGCGGGCTGCTGGCCCTGCCGGTTGCCGATACGCTCAAGCGCGGGGAGGCGGGCGAGAGCGTCGCCACCGCCGAGCGTAGCGGATTGTGGGCCGCCCAGACGCCCCAGATGTTCCCGCTGGGCACGTTGCGCGAGGCGCTACGCGAAGGGCGGGCGCAGGGTGTTGCCGTTACCGACGAGGCGCAGGCGATGGAGCGTCGTGGCTATCGGCCCCGGCTGGTGGCCGGCGAGGCCGGCAACATCAAACTGACGCGTCGCGGCGATCGAGTGCTCCTGGAGGCGATTCTTCATTCCCGCACCCGGGGGCAGACCGAATGAACCTGCGTATCGGCCAGGGATTCGACGCTCACCGTTTCCGCGATGGCGGCCGCCTGGTGCTCGGCGGTGTCGAAATTCCCCACGAGCAGGGGCTGGAGGCCCACTCCGACGGGGACTGCCTGCTTCACGCCATCACCGATGCGTTGCTGGGGGCCATCGGCGCCGGGGATCTAGGCCAGCACTTTCCCGATTCCGATCCGTGTTTCGCCGGAGCGGATAGCCGCGACCTCCTCCGACATGCCGTTGCCCTCGCCGACGAGGGGGGGTGGCAGGTGGTCAACGTGGACGCCACCGTGATCGCCCAGCGCCCGAGACTCTCCGGATACCTCGGTGCCATGCGCGAATGCATCGCTACCGATCTGCGCGTCGCCATCGACGCCGCCAACCTCAAGGCGACCACCACCGAACGCATGGGGTTCACGGGGCGTGGCGAGGGAATCGCCGCCATGGCGGTGGTGCTGGTCACCGGTCATGACCGCTGAGCGTCAATCGTTTCGCCCTGTGGCACCGCTGCCCGCCCACGGGGAGCTTCTCGGCAGTGCGGTTGTGAAGGTCCACCCCGAGGATTTCCAGGTTGCCGAGGTGCCCAAGGTCCTGCCGGAGGGTAGTGGCGAGCACATTCTTCTGGAGATCCGGAAAAGCGGGCTCACCACGGGGGAGGCCGTGCGGCAGCTCGCCGCGCATCTCGGCGTTGCGCCGCGGGCAGTCAGTCATGCCGGTCTCAAGGACCGCCAGGGTGTTACCAGCCAGTGGCTCAGCGTGCACGATCCCGGAGGGCAGGGCGTTCCGCGGGCGGGCGCTATCGATACCGGGCTGGAGATCCTCCGTGCCGGCCGGCATGGCCGCAAGCTGCGTACGGGCGCGTTGGCCGGCAACCGCTTCCGGTTGCGGCTACGGGCTGTGGATGCGCCTCGTGATGCCGTCGATCGTCGGCTGGCCCGCATGGCCTGGCACGGTGTTCCCAACTATTTCGGCAGTCAGCGTTTCGGGCGCGCGGGCGCCAACCTGGACAAGGCGCTCGCTTGGCACCGTGGCGAGATGGCGGTGCGCCGGCGCGACGTGCAGGGGCTGCTCCTGTCGGCCGCGCGCTCGGAAGTGTTCAATCGCGTACTCCGCCGGCGCGTCGAGGCGGGGACGTGGAACCGCGCCATTCCGGGGGATTGGATGGTGCTCGACGGGCGGGGGAGTGTGTTCGCTGCTTCAGACGAAGCGCCCGCGCGACTGAGCCGCCGTCTGAGCGTTCAAGCGATTCATCCTACCGGACCCATGCCCGGTGTCGGCGATGCGTTGGTTAGCGACCGGGCACGTGCCATCGAGCAGGCGGTCATGGACGAATGCCACGAGCTCGTCGCCCTGCTCACGCGACGACGGGTGAAAGTCCAGCGCCGTGCCTTGCGTTTGCGCGTCGCCGATCTTGCATGGCGGTGGCCGGCCCGTGGCGTGCTCGAGCTCGCATTTCGCCTGCCTCCCGGGGCCTATGCCACCACGGTTGTGGCGGAGTGCTTTCAGATCGGCGACAATAGTCCCAATTACCGCTAGGACAATGATACCCGCGGGGCCGTGGCGAGGCTTCGCCTCAGTGAGGTAGTGAAGATGCCGCGACACGGCGGCGGGCGCTCATCTGGTCTACGTTGAAGGGCGGGCTGCTGGCGTCGGACGGATCAGAGCGGGTGTAAATTAATTAATCAATGAGTTAATTACGTACAAACGACCCAACCTGGTAAGGAGAGCCTAGCAATGGTGAATCGAGATCGTCCGAGGAAGGGACCGGGACGGCCGAGCGGGCCGCATGACGACAGCGTCCGCGAACAGTTGCTGGAGGCGGCCGGGCGCCTTTTCGCCCGGCAGGGCGTTCACCAGACTTCTCTGGCGGAGGTTTCCGAGGCGGTGGGCGTTAACAGTGCGATGGTGCGTTACTACTTCACGGACAAGCGCGGACTCTACCGTGAAGTCATCCACCGATCGGCCGAGCCCATCTTCCGGCACATCGAGGCGGTCACCAGGACCGCGCCGTCGCAGCGCGGCGAAGCGGCAGCGCGCTTCATGGCGACTTACATGCGTGAGATGGCGCAGGATCAGTGGTTGCCGACATTGCTCGTGCGGGACGTATTGATGCCCGATGGCGAGTTCCGGGAGGAGTTTGTCCGTGCGTATGCCCACCCGGCCGGAGGTGGCATGCTTGCGGGCATGGCGGAAGCCGAGATTGGCCGGGGGCATCTGCGTGAGGATCTGACTCCCGGGCTTACGGCGCTCACGCTGATCAGCCTCGCCCTGTTTCCATTCGTCGCCCGGCCCATCGTGAGCGAGGTGTTCGACGTGGACATCACGCCGGAGCGCATCGAGCGCCTGGTGGCACATACGGTGCATCTGTTCTACGAAGGTGCGGCCACCGAGCATAGCCGCGACGCATGGCGCGAGGTGGTGCCCGCCACCTGAGGGATCCGGTGCGGCCGCCGACGGTTGCTTCTCGTCGCTCGGCAGAAGGCCGTGGCGGCCGCGTGTAGCCCGACCGCAGTGGGGCTCGGATCGATTACCCCACTTTGGCGAAAAAATTAATTAAATGGACATTGAATACGCCTGAACACCTCCTATACTGCCCGCAGGTATTGGCAACGGCGGAACGAGGAAAAGGCTTCATCCGCATCGTTCCGTAATTAATTACATAGTTGATTAATACCTGATCGTGCATGACCGCCAAGCTGAATAGGGAGAGCAAGCATGGCGTACGAGCAGACCTACGCGAGGATCCGCAGCTTCATTGCGGAGGAGCTTCTGAACTCGGCCCAGGTCGAGATCGAGCCCGAGACGCCACTGCTCGAGTGGGGGGTTCTCAACTCGCTCAATATCGCCCGGTTGATGACCTACGTTCGCGAGCAACTCGGTGTTGCCATCCCCCCGTCGGAAGTAACCGGCAGCAACTTCAAGAACCTCGACGCGATCGTCCGCCTCGTCGAGGCCCTGCAGGCCGACGCCGAACCCGCCACGGCCTGAGCCAGGGCTGTATCGGCGCGCGGTAGACGATTCATCAGGCGCGAGAGACGCAAACAACAGGAGACGGCAGGCATGGATGGCTTCGACTTTGACGTAGGCATCATCGGTGGTGGCCCGGGCGGTTCCACAATGGCCTCTTACCTGGCGAAAGCCGGAGTGAAGTGCGCGGTATTCGAGGGGGAGGTGTTCGAACGCCCGCACGTGGGGGAGTCGCTGGTGCCCGCCACGACGCCGGTGTTCCTGGACATCGGTGTCATGGACAAGCTCGAGCGCGCGGGTTTTCCCCGCAAGTTCGGCGCGGCCTGGACCTCCGCCGAGGCGGGCCCCGTCGACAAGATGGGGTTTCAGGGCCTCGACCACGATTTCCGGGCCGCCGAGATCCTGTTCAACGAGCGGGACCAGGACGGTGTCGACCGCGACTATACCTTCCATGTGGACCGCGGCAAGTTCGATCGCATTCTCCTCGAACACGCCAGTGAGCTCGGGGCCACGGTCTATCAGGGCGTGCGTGTTCGCGGCGTCGACTTCTCCGAGCCGGATGCGAGAACGCTGCACGTGAAGATCGGCCAGAAGGACGTGCCCGTGCGGGTACGCATGGTGGTCGACGCCAGTGGCCGGCAGTGCTTTCTCGGCAAGAAACTCAAGCTCAAGGAAGTGGATCCGGTCTTCGACCAGTTCGCCGTACACACTTGGTTCGACAACTACGACCGGAGCACGGTGACCACGAATCCGGACAAGGTGGATTACATCTTCATCCACTTTCTGCCGGTAACCAACACCTGGGTCTGGCAGATCCCGATCACGGAGACGGTGACGAGCATCGGCGTGGTCACCCAGAAGAAGCACTTCAAGCAGGCGAACAAGAACCGCGAGGAGTTCTTCTGGGAGTGCATCGGCACGCGCCCCGAGCTCTACGACGCACTCCAGGCCGCCGACCGGGTGCGTCCCTTCACCGCGGAAGCCGACTACAGCTACGGCATGAAACAGATCTGCGGCGATGGCTACGTCATGATCGGCGATGCCGCCCGGTTCGTGGATCCCATCTTCTCCAGCGGGGTCAGCGTCGCGGTCAATAGTGCCCGCATTGCCAGCGAGGACATCCTCGCGGCGCTCGAGGCGGATGACTTCAGCAAAGCGCAGTTCGCCAACTACGAGGGCAAGCTCCGTCGCGGCGTTCGCAACTGGTATGAGTTCATCTCGCTTTACTACCGGCTGAACATCCTCTTTACCGCATTCGTTCAGGATCCCCGGTATCGGCTGGACGTTCTGCAGTTGCTGCAAGGCGACGTCTATGACGTCGAGGAGCCGGCGGCGCTGTGCAAGATGCGCGAGATCGTCAAGGAGGTGGAGAACAACCCCGACCATCTCTGGCACGGCTATCTCGGCGACCTGAGCATGCCGTCGGCCGCGCCCACCTTTTGAGCTGTCGCAGGAGCAGGGAGGCACCATGTCTCAGCGGAGCGAGCCTGTCGCGATAGTCGGGGCGGGCTGTCGCTTTCCCCGCGGCGGTGATGGCCGTGAGGGTCTGTGGCGAGTCCTCGCCGGCGGCGTGGATGCGGTTGATGCAACGCCGAGCCGACGCTGGGACGTCGAGCGAATCCATGACCCGCAGATGCGCCGGCCAGGTACGACCTATTGCCGTGAGGGGGCGTTCCTGGACGATGTGGACGCTTTTGACGCCGCCTTCTTCGGTCTAACGGCGGCGGAGGCGAGGGAGATGGACCCGCAGCAGCGCCTGCTGCTGGAGGTCGCCTGGGAGGCGCTCGCGGATGCCGGATTGCCGGTCGCCGGCCTCAACGGCGGCCGGGCGGCGGTTTACGTGGGCATGCTGGGCATGGACTACGCCCTGTTGCATGCCCGCGAGGCCGGCGTGGCCGGCATCAACCCTTACTATGCAACCGGCAAGGAGTTCAGCTTCGGTGCCGGTCGGCTGGCCTACCACCTGGGCTCCCATGGGCCGGCGATGACCGTGAACACCGCTTGCTCGTCGTCGCTGGTCGCCGTGCATCTTGCCTGCCGCAGCCTGGCCGCGGGTGAGACCGACGTCGCCCTGGCCGGCGGCGTCAACCTCATGCTCAGCCCGGACCTGACCGTGTTCATGAGCCAGGTCCGGGCGATCTCGCCGACGGGACGCTGTCGCGTCTTCGACGCCGCCGCCGACGGCATCGTCCGGGGCGAGGGCTGCGGTGTCGTCGTGCTCAAGACGCTCGACCGGGCTCTGGCCGATGGCGACCGAGTGCTGGCCGTCATCCGTGGCTCGGCCGTGAATCACGACGGCGCGAGTGCCGGGCAGACCGTGCCCAACGCCACGGCACAACGGGCCGTCATCCGCGATGCCCTGGCGCACGCCGGCGTAAGACCCGCTGAGGTGGGTTATGTCGAGGCCCACGGGACTGGCACGCCGCTGGGTGATCCGGTGGAGCTCGACGCCCTCGACCGGGTGTTCTCGGCCGACCGCGATACGCCTCTGCTGGTGGGGTCCATGAAGGCCAATTACGGGCACATGGATGCGGCGGCCGGCGTGGCCGGGCTCATCAAGACCGTCGAGGCGCTTCGGCGCCGACAGGTTCCCGGGCAACTGCATGTTTCCAGCCTCACCTCGGCAGTGGACTGGGAGCGCAGCGCGCTGGACGTTCCCCTGGAGACCACGGCCTGGCCGGGCGACGGCGGTAACCGCTGTGCCGGTGTCAGTGCATTCGGTCTCAGCGGTACGAACGTGCACGTGGTGCTGAGCGCTCACGAGGACAGTGAGCCGGCGGCCGGACCCGTCGACGGGCCACTGGTGCTGCCGGTTTCCGCGAGGGCGGGCGCGTCGCTGCAGGCGTTGGCCGGTGCGTACGGGCGGTCACTGCGAGCCGGCGACACCGCCGTGGCGGATATGCTCCACACCGCCTCATGTCGCCGTGACCACCACGACAGGCGCCTTGCCGTCGTTGCCGACGGCGTGGACGAGCTGGCTGAGCGGCTGGAGGGGTTCGCCGCAGGCGATGCCGGGAACGGCGTGCATACCGGGGTGGCCGACGCGACCGGGGCCACACCCGTGGTCTTCGTCTACACCGGCCAGGGTGCCCAATGGGCCGGCATGGCGGCGGACCTGCTCGACACCGATCCCGTGTTCGCCGCGACCATTCGGCGATGCGACGCCGTGCTCTCCGGGCTGGCGGACTGGCGTATAGAGGACGAGCTCCGCCGCGAACCGCAGACGTCGAGGCTGGCGCGCACGGAGATCGCCCAGCCGGTGATATTCGCATTACAGGCCGCGCTGACCGAGCGTTGGCGGGCCTGGGGCGTGCGGCCCGCGGCCGTGGTCGGGCACAGCATGGGGGAGGTGGCGGCCGCGTATGCCGCGGGCGCGCTGACGCTGGAGCAGGCGCTCACCGTGATCTTTCATCGCGGCGAGGTCATGCGCGAAGCCCACGGCGGTGGCGCCATGCTGGCCGTCGGCCTTGACCCGGAAGACGCGGAAGCGCGCCTGTCCGACGGCGCCGGCATCGAGGTCGCGGCGGTCAACGCGCCCGGGGCCACCGTGCTCGCCGGCGACAGCACCGCCCTGGAGGCGTTGGCCGCCGAACTGGGCGCCGAAGGGGTGTTCGCGGTGTTCGTGCAACGGGCGTATGCCTTTCACAGCGCCGGCATGACCCCCTATCAGCAGCCCCTGGCCGCGGCGTTGGCAGGGCTGGAGGTCAGCGAGCCCGTCATCCCCTGGCTGTCGACCAGCGGCGCCACGGAGGATACGGGCAGGGCGGATGTCGACTACTGGGTGGCCAACATTCGTCGGCCGGTTCGTTTTCGCGACGCCGTGGACCGGCTGGTGGAAGGTGGCCATCGCCTGTTCCTGGAGCTGGGACCGCACGCGGTTCTGACGACCCCCATTCATCAGTGCCTCGCCCGTGCCGGCGTTGCCGGCCAGGCGATCAGTGCGATCAAGCGCGGCCAGGCCGGTCCCGAAGGGCTTCGCCACGCCGTGGCAGCGCTCTACTGTGCGGGAGCGTCCCTGGACTGGGCCTCGCTCCAACCGGCCGGACGTTGCGTGTCGCTTCCCCGCTATCCCTGGCAGCACCAGCGCTTCTGGTTCGAATCCACCGGCCCCGGTCACGACGAGGGGCGGCTCGATCCGTCGCGCCTTACCGCGCGCGTTCAGGTTCTGGACGAGGCGGGGCGTGTGGTCGCCGGTGCGGACGACGTCGCTCTGGCGGGTCTGGCGGATGAAGGCGTCGAGTCGGTGGACCCGTCCGGTGTAGTGCCAGCGGGGGAGACACCGGCAACACCGTCGTCGACAGTCGACCCGGAGGCCGAGGTGGAGGCGGCGGTGCGCGAGCTCATCGGTCTGCCATCCGATGAGCCTTTCGATCGCGACCGCGGATTCACGAGCCTGGGCCTGGATTCCATTGCCATGGTCGAGTTGCGCCGCATGCTGCAGCAACGGTGCGGCTGCGATCTTCCGGCGACCGTCGCATTCGATTATCCGGATGCCCGTCGCCTCGGGCGCTTCATCGCGCAACAACAGCAACAACAGCCCGTCGATGCCGATCCGCCAGCGCCGATGACCGATTCTGACAGGCAGGACGATCCCATCGCGGTGGTGGGGATCGGGTGTCGTTTCCCCGGCGGTGTGGGTTCCCCCGAGGCGTTCTGGGAGCTGCTCATGGAGCACCGGTGTGCCGTCGGGCCGGCACCGGCGCAGCGCTGGGATGTCGAACGGTATATCGCCGATGGACGGGACGGGTTGCCGAGGGCGGCAGCGTTCGTCGACGACGTCGCCGGCTTCGACGCCGATTTCTTTCAGATCTCGCCCCGGGAGGCGCGCAGCCTGGACCCGCAGCAGCGGCTGTTCCTGGAGGTGGCGTGGGAGGCGCTGGAGCGCGCCGGCCTGCCCGGTGACAGTCTCAGGGAAAGCCGAACGGGGGTCTACGCGGGGCTCAATGCCCATGACTATGAGCTGCGCGTGGCGGCCGACCCGCAGCATATCGATGCCTACTACGGCACCGGCAATACCTTCTCCGCCGTCGCCGGACGACTATCCCATTTTCTGGGCCTGCAGGGGCCCAGCCTGGCGGTGGACACAGCCTGCTCGTCGTCACTCACTGCTATTCACCTGGCCTGTCAGGCGCTGCGCAGTGGCGAGTGCGACCAGGCACTCGCCGGTGGCGTCAACGTCATGGCCGGCCCGGCCATCTTCCTCTCCATGGGGGAGGCGGGGGCGCTGGCTCCCGACGGGCGATGCAAGACCTTCGACGACAGTGCCGATGGCTACGGGCGCGGAGAAGGCTGCGGTATCGTCGTTCTCAAACCGCTGTCCCGCGCACTCGCGGATGGCGATCCCGTGGTGGCGACGATTCCGGGCTCGGCAATCAACCACGATGGTCCCAGTAGCGGACTGACCGTGCCCAACGGTCCGGCGCAGCAGGCGCTCGTGAGAGAAGCACTCGACGCCGCCCGGATCGCGCCCTCCGAGGTCGGGTACGTGGAAGCCCACGGTACCGGCACGGTGCTGGGCGATCCCATCGAGTTGCAGGCTCTGGATGCGGTCTATCGTCGGCAGCGGCGCCCGGACGATCCGTTGCGGGTGGGGTCGGTGAAGACCAACATCGGCCATCTGGAAGCGGCGGCCGGCATCGCTGCGTTCATCAAGTCCTGCCTGGCGGTCGCGCATGGTGCGATTCCGGCGCATCTGCACCTGAACCAGCCCAACCGCCGGCTGGATTGGCGTCAGCTGGCCTTGCGGGTGCCTACCAGCCGGGAGCCCTGGGAGGCGAGCGCGGTGGAACGCGTCGCCGGCGTGAGCGCCTTCGGCTTTACCGGGACGAACGTACACGTGCTCCTGCGCGGTGCCGAGTCACCGCGCACGGTCTCCGGCGATGGCGACGCGGATCGGCCCTTGCCCCTGGTGCTGTCCGCCAGGAGCGACGACGCGCTGCGAGCGCTCGCCTGCGAGATGGCCGATTTCCTGCGCGAAACCGATGAGCCCATCGAGGACATCTGCTACACGGCGGCATTGCGTCGTGCGGCACTGCCGGTGCGACTGGCGTTCGTCGCCCGCACCGCCGCGGGGTTCGCCGACGCACTGCAGGCCTGGATCGCCGGCAATACGGCGGACGACGAC
Source organism: Arhodomonas sp. AD133 (assembly GCF_051195215.1). Classification (NCBI taxonomy): domain Bacteria; kingdom Pseudomonadati; phylum Pseudomonadota; class Gammaproteobacteria; order Chromatiales; family Ectothiorhodospiraceae; genus Arhodomonas; species Arhodomonas sp. AD133. The sequence continues at coordinate 39,734 of NZ_JBNAZM010000035.1, forward strand.
GCGCCGGCGTCTGCCGGGGTCGGGGCGTTGGCAAGACGGTTCATGGCCGGCGAGTCCGTGGACTGGCGTGATGTCTGGCCGACGCCGGGCACCGTCGTTGGCTTGCCAACGTATCCGTGGCAGCACCAGCCGTACTGGCTGCCCATGCCCGAGCACCACGGTGGGCACGCAGCACCGGTGCCGTCACGCAGCAGTCGCCACCCGTTGCTCCAGCACCATAGTCGGCAAACGTATCCGAAGCCCGCGCACGTCTGGCAGGCACATCTCGCCGATCCCGGTGTTGCGTGTTCGCTCACCGCAACCGCGCACGGAGATGCCCGTCTCGGCTACGCCGCGCTTGCCGCCGCGGTGCTGGCGGCGGTCAGGGACCTGCTCGGTAGCGGGCGCTATGCCCTGGCCAGTGTGGGGTTCCACGCGCCGCTGATTCTGGCCGAAGCGCGTGATCGAATCCTGGAGATCCGGTTAACCCCGGTGCCGGAGGGCGAGTTCGAATTCCGTGTCGCCAGCCGGGCGTCGGCAGGCGACGTCGAATTCGTGCATGCCGACGGTCGCGTCCGGCGCACCGCACCGCCGTCCGGTGTCACCTGGGCGCAACCGGAATGCCCGGTGGTCGTGGAGGAAGACGAACGCGACCTGCTGGCGCTGATCGGCTTCGGACCGCAGTCGACTGTCGGGCGTCTGGAGTGCGTCTGCCGATGTGGCGGGCGCTCGGTGATGGGAGTGCACCTGCATGAAGGCGTCGGCGCGTCCGCTCGGCACGTGAACGAAACGCTACTCGAGTCCTGCCTGACTCTGCCCGCGGTGTTGAGCGCGGGCGACGGTGAACAGCCGACCGTTATGGCTTGCGACGAGCTCTTCGTAGCGGACGGTCTGCCGGAAGATGTGTGCCTGTGGGTCGCCGAGGCGTCGGTGGAAGGGGCCGGCGAAGTGGTGGTAACCGACCGGCAGGGCCGCGTGCTCATCCGTGCCGCTGGCCTGAAGTATGCCGACAGGGCAACCGCGGTGGCGGAGCCCACGGAGGCGGACACCTATGCCCTGCACTGGGACGAAACCGAGCTGCCGGACAGCGTGGTGCCGGCCACGGGCCATTGGCTCTGGCTGGAGGACGAAGCGGGGCGTGCGGCAGACGCTGCGCAGGCGCTGATTGCCCGGGGGTACACGCTCAAACGCCTGCGCAGCGGATCGGTCTACCAGAGCCCGGGGCGGGAGCCCGGAACGCTCGATACCACCGATCAACGCCATCTGGTGCGACTACTGCGCGAGCAGGGGCGTGACGCCGGCTGTCGAGGGATCGTGCACGCGCTCGGTTGCGGTCTGCCGCCGGATTGCCACGGGCCCGGTGAGTCGAGTCAGCGTGCGTGCGAGTCGATATCGGCGTTGGCTCGGGCGATATCGGAGGTTGGAGGCGAGGGCCTGCCGGTGTGGTTCCTCACCGAGGAGACGCAAGCCGTCGCCGGCGCACCGCATCGCCTCGACGGTGCCCCGGTGTGGGGCATGGCGCGCAGCTTCGGTCTCGAGCATCCCGGCTGGTGGGGCGGAATGGTCGACGTGCCACTGGACGACGAACCGTCGGTGGAGGCGTTGACTGCGGTCCTCGCCGGAGAACCCGGGCATGATCATCTCGCCCTGCGTGACGGGCGTGCATACAAGGCAACACTCGTCCCCGACGCGCTTGCACGCACGCCACCCCCCCGGTTGCCGGCGGGCAGCGTGGCGCTTGTGCACCAGCCCGATCCCGCCGTGGTGGCCGAGCTGGCGCAATGGCTCGGCGGTCTGGGTGTCGACCACGTGGCGGTCATCGGCACGGACGCACCCTTGCCCGAAGTATCGGGTGTCACCTTCGAAGCGCTCGACGTGGACGCCGCGGACGCCGGTGCCCTGAGTCGCAGCCTCGATGCAGTGCGCCGGCACGGCCCGATTGCCGCCGTGATTCACGCCGGTGGGGACTGGCGCCTGCGTCGGCTGGACGAAATGCACGCCGGCACCGTGGCCGAGGCGTTTCACGGCCGGGTCGCGGGCGTCGCCGAGTTGCACCGCCAGACCGCGGCGGATCCGGTGGCGCTGTTCGTGCTCTTCAGCAGCGCCGCTTCGGCGTGGGGGGCCATGGGGCTAGGCGCCAGTGCTGCTGCCGACGCCTATCTGGATGCGCTTGCCGCCTACCGCCATGCGCGTGCCCTGCCGGCGCTGGCGGTGAACTGGACCCAGTGGGAGTCTCTGGTGGCGCAACGACCTGACGACGAACGCTTGATGCGTCAGGGCGGGCTGCAGCCGCTCACTGCCCGGAGCGCACTCAGCGCTCTTGAGCGCCTGCTGGCCGCGGGGCGTCATCAGGGCGCTGTCGCAGCAGCGGACTGGTCAGTGCTCAAGCCCCTGTACGAAGGCAGCATTCGGTGGCCCGTGCTGGATGGCGTCGCCGGTGCCGTAACCGCCGAAGCCGACACGCAATGGTGGGAGCAGCTGCGCAGCCTGCCGCCGGAACTGCGCCTGGACAACCTCAGCCGGCGGGTGCGCGCCGTGACAGCGGAGGCCTTCGGTTTCGATGATGCCGCGCAGGTCAACCCGGAACGCGGCTTCTTCGACATGGGGATGACGTCCATGATGGCCGTCGACCTGCGCGCACGACTGGAGCGGCTGACAGGCACGGAGCTGCCCAGCACGCTCGCCTTCGAATACACCTCGGTGGATGCCATAGCCCGCCACCTCCACGACGAGCATCTGGGGCTGAGTCAAGCCCAATCCGCTACCGCTGGTGACAGCGGCGACGATGCGAGCGAATCCGCCCCGGACACCAATGCCGGCGGGGTGGACACCTACGAATCGCTTTCCGAGACCGAGCTGCTGGCCTCTCTGGACCGTGAGCTTTCACGAGTCGGCGAGCTCGACGTCAAGGAGGACAACGATGAGTGACAGCAACGACGGCCATTCCAACGCCGAGCTCAAGCGGAGCCTGGGTCGTGCGGTGGCAACCATCCGGGATCTGCGCACCCGCATGGAAAACGTCGAACGCCGCGCGCGCGAGCCCGTGGCCGTCATCGGCATGGGATGCCGCTTTCCCGGCGGTGCCGACAATCCCAAGCGGTTCTGGCGACTGCTGCGCGACGGCGTCGATGCGATCACGGACTTTCCCCGTGACCGCCTCCACGGGACCGATTACTACGACGCCGATCCGCAGACGCCCGGCAAGGCATACGTCATGCGTGGGGGCTTCATCGACGAGGTTGACCGGTTCGACCCGACGCTGTTCGGCATATCGCCCCGGGAGGCCGTGGGTATGGATCCACAACAGCGTTTGGCCCTGGAGGTCTCCTGGGAGGCACTCGAGAGTGCCGGCCTGGCACCGGACCGCCTGCAGGGCAGCCGTACCGGTGTCTATATGGGCGTGAGCACCAACGACTATGTCCGCCTGCGTCAGCAGTTGGGGGATCCCGCCGACGTGGATGCCTACCAGTTCTATGGTGAAGTCAGCTTCATCCCCGGCCGCATCGCCTACACGTATGGCTTCCATGGACCTGCGGAGCTGGTGGATACCTCCTGCTCGTCCTCGCTGGTGGCCATGCATCAGGCCTGTCGCAGCCTGCGTAGTGGCGAGACCGATCTTGCCCTGGCTGGTGGGGTGAATCTCATTCTCTCGCCTTACGGTTTCGTGCTGGTCAGCAAGCTGCGGGCGGTCTCCCCCGACGGACGCTGCAAGACCTTCGATTCGTCTGCGGACGGCTACGGCCGCGGCGAAGGCTGCGGCATCCTGGTGCTGAAGCGCCTCTCGGACGCGCAGGCCGATGGTGACCCCATCCTCGGGGTGGTGCAGGGCAGCGCCATCAACCACGACGGACCCAGCAGCGGGATCACCGTGCCCAATGCACACGCCCAGCAGGCGGTAGTGAGCGCCGCGCTCGACGACGGCGGTATCGAGCCGCACCAGGTCAGCTACGTCGAGGCCCACGGGACCGGAACGGATCTCGGTGACCCCATCGAGCTGCGGGCGCTGGATGCCGTTCTGGGTACGGCCAGCGGCCGTGACGACCCCCTGACCGTGGGCTCGGTGAAGACCAATATCGGTCACCTGGAGCCGGCGGCCGGCGTGGCCGGCGTGATGAAGGTCATTCTCGGCATGCAGCACGGCCACATTCCGCCCCATCTCCACCTGCAGCACCCAAACCCCAGGGTCGAGTGGGACCGCCTGGCAGTGCGTGTACCCCGTGACGGCATGGCCTGGGAAAGTGACGGTGCGCGCCGCTATGCGGGCGTCAGCTCCTTCGGCGTCAGCGGTACCAACGCCCACGTGCTCATCGCCGAAGCGCCGGAGCGCGAACGCCCGCAGCGCAGAGCGGAACGGCCGTGGCAGGTACTCACGCTCTCCGGATGCGATCAGGCGGCACGGCGGCAGGTCGCCGGCCGCTATGAGCGGCACATCGTCGAGCAGGAGCCGGATCTGGCGGACGTATGCTATTCCGCGAACGTCTCCCGTGCGCCGCTGGAGTATCGCTTCGCGGCGGTGGCCGACTCGGCGGACACCCTGCGTGGCCAGCTCGCCGCATACGCGGCGCGCAAGCTGGCCGACGACGTCGTGGAAGGTTGCGTGCCCCGGGGCAGCAGGCCACAAGTGGTGTTCCTGTTTACCGGCCAGGGGGCGCAGTACGTCGGCATGGGCCGTGAGCTCTACGATACGGAGCCGGTTTTCCGCGCTGCGTTCGATCGATGCTCGGAGATTCTGGCCTCCACGCTCGACGTTGCATTGACCGATCTGATCTATCCCCGCGTCGGCCCCGGTGACGAGGCGACCCTGCAACAGACACGCTACACGCAGCCCGCTCTGTTCGCGTTCGAGTACGCGCTCGCCCAGCTGTGGCTCGCCTGGGGGGTTCGTCCGGCGGCGCTCCTGGGTCACAGCGTGGGCGAGATCGTCGCCGCCTGCGTGGCTGGGGCGCTGCCCCTCGAGGACGCGTTGCGCCTGGTCGCGGCACGAGGCGAGCTGATGCAGGAGCTGCCCGCCGGTGGTGCGATGGTGGCGGTCAATGCCACTGAGGCCGAGGTGCAGGCAGCGCTGGCCGGCTACGAGCGGGTGAGCATCGCCGCTGTCAACGGCGTGGAAGACGTGGTCGTCTCCGGCGATCACGAGGGCATCGACGCGGTCGTGTCGGCTTTCGAGGAGCAGGGCGTGGCAACCACGCCCCTGCGCGTCTCCCACGCGTTCCATTCCGCAGCGATGGATCCGGTACTGGAGCCGTTGCGTGCGGTGGCCGCGGAGCTCGACTACCGCGAGCCCCGGATTCCGGTGGTGGCCAATGTCACCGGGCAGTTCCACACAGGGGCCAGTCTGGCGGACCCGGACTACTGGGCCCGGCATGCCCGCGAAGCCGTGCGCTTTGCCGATGGCCTGGAGACACTGGCCGAGGCGCAGATGGACATCGCCCTCGAGGTGGGGCCGGCGCCGGTGCTCACCGCGCTGGGCCGGCGCGGCCCGGGAGCGGAGCAACGCCACTGGATCGCATCGATGCGTCGCGACGGATCGTCTGCCCGGGGCATGCGGCTGGCCGTGGCCAACCTCTTCGTGAGCGGAGTGAGCCCGGACTGGAACGGTGTACACGAGGGCGACGGCGCCGTTCGCCTGCCATTGCCGACGTACGCGTTCCAGCGCGAGCGCTACTGGTTCGAGCTCGCCCGTGACGCGGCGTCACCGGCCGCGTCCGGCGTGCGCGGTGAGGCAGCCGGAGAGCTTCTCGGCAGGCGCCTCGAGATGCCGGTTCCCGCCTTCGAGTCGGTGCTGGACGAAGCGGGGCTCGCCGAGCTGGGAGGGTTGAGCGTTGACGATGCGAGGGTGCTGCCGGATAGCGGCGCTCTGTGGTTGCCGTTTCAGGCTGGTCAGGATGTGGCCGGGCCGGGCGATTACCACCTCAGCGACCTGACGATGGGGGAGCCCATCGCCGTGCGTCGCAACGACCGCGTGACGGTTTACACGCTGATGCAGCCCCGAGGTGCCGGCGAGTGGCTGGTGCAGTGCTATCAGCGCACCGGCGCTGAAGCGGTCGTGGACGGTTCCTGGCGCCAGGTGCTCTCGGCGACGCTGAGCCGCGTGGCCGCCGGCGCGCGCGCGGACAGCGAGCGTGGTGATGGCCAGCGTTTGCACGAGCGCTGCCCGGAGATCGGCGAGGTCGATGCCGGTCTCGTGGCCAGGGGGATCGCGGCGGTGCGTCGGGGTGAGGGCGGCGAATGCCTGTGCATCATCGATGAAGATCAGCACCACGGCGCCAGTGGCGTGCCCCTGGCGGCGGCCCTGGCCGCAGCGTTGGGGCAGGGTGAGCACGTGCGTATCAGCCACGTTGACCACGCCATGATGACCCACCGGGATCCGGATGCCCTGGCGTATGTGCATGTAACTGGCATGCGGGCCGCTCCGGGAGGCGGGACGAGCATGGATGTCGCCCTCTACGACGGCGAGGGTGGGCTGTTGGGTCGGCTGACTCGCGTGACCGTGGATTCTCGTGCCGACGCGCAGCTCACTGCGGACGCCGTACCCCTGCCTGATCTCTACTACGCCCTGGACTGGGAGGAGCAGATCCGGCGGGCCGAGCCGCGTGAGCGTCCCGGCCGTGCTCTGGTGTTCGCGGATCGTGACGGGCACGCGCAGGCCCTGGTGCAGGGGCTGGAAGCCGACGGCTGGCAGTGCCGCGTGGTCGGCGCGGACGAGAGCGAGGCGCTCGACTGCGATGCCGTCGCCGCGGCGGTCCGCGACGCGGTGGCGGACGAGTTCAGCCACATTCTGTTTCTCCGTGGGCTGGATCTGCCGGGGCCGGCGGATACCACCGTGGAGGCGCTCGCGGCCTGCCGTGGAGACGGCACCGAGCCCGTCGTTCGCATTGTGCAAACCCTGGCGGCGGAACGCCCCGCCCGCGAGCCCAAGCTCTGGATCGCCACCTGCGGTGCGCAGCCGGCCGGTGACCGGGCCCGGGCGTTACAGGTCGCCGGCGGGCCGTTGTGGGGGCTGGGCAAGGTGATCGCGCTGGAACACCCCGAGTACTGGGGCGGTCTGGTGGACCTGGATCCTGCTGATTCGTCCCCGTGCCGGGATCTGGTGGAGGAGTTGCGCCATCCCGGCGAGGAGGACCAGCTCGCTTTCCGCGGTGCACGGCGCTACGTGCAGCGGCTCAACCCGTGGGCTGGCGCGAGTCTGCCGTGCCGGCCCTTCGCGCCCGGCGCGGAGGGCTGGTATCTGATCACCGGCGGCCTCGGCGGCGTGGGCCTGGCGCTGGCACGGTGGCTGGCGGCAAACGGTGCGGGCGGGATCGCGATCACCGGTCGGCGTGCCCTGTCCGATGGCGATGAAGGGGCCCGGGCGCTGCGTGCCATCGAAGCGGAAGGCGCGCGGGTACGCTACTTCCAGGCGGACGTGACCGCCATGGCCGATATGGCGCATGTCGTGGACACGCTCGCGGCCGAGCCGGGTGGCCTGCGCGGCGTGGTGCACGCCGCCGGCGTGTCCCTTCCTCAGGACCTGGTCGACGTGGACACGGAGCGTTTCGACACCGTGCTGCGTCCCAAGGTGGAGGGCGCATGGGTGCTGCACGAGCTCACTGCTTCGCTGGAGCTGGAGTTCTTTGCGCTGTTCTCCTCCATCGCCTGCGTGTGGGGCTCGCAGCATATCGCGAGCTATGCCGCCGCCAATCAGTTTCTCGACGGTCTGGCACACCACCGCCGTGCGCTGGGGTTGCCCGCCATGGTGGCCGACTGGGGGCTGTGGGGTATCGGCAGTCATCTCTTCGACGACGAGGTGGCGACGTTCCTGAAGTCCGTCGGCCTCAAACCCCTGCCGGGTACACAGGGTATCGACGTGCTGGTGAGGCTTCTGGCGAGCGACATAACGCAGATCGTCGTGGCCGGCGTCGACTGGGAGACGTTCAAGCCGCTGCTCGAGTCGCGCGGGCCGCGTCCGTTGCTCCGGGGGATACGCACCGACGAGCGCCGTCGTGCCGAGCCCTACGCCGAGTCCGACATTCTCCAGCGCCTGGCCGCGGCGGAGGCGGACGAACGTCTCGCCGTGATGGACGGCTACGTGTGGGACCAGTACGCCCGCATTCTGGGCGTGGACGTCGAGCGCGTTAAGGCGAAGCTGGAGGACGGCGGCAGTCTCATGGATTTCGGGCTGGATTCCCTCATGGTCATGGAAATGATCGGCCGCTGCCGGCGCGATCTGCGCATCGAGATCAACGCCCGCGACTTCTTCGACTGCCCCGGGTTGCAGTGGCCGGACTTCCTGCTCGAGCAGGTCAATACCCAGCACGGAGACGTCGAATCACTCGCCGCGAGCGCCTAGCGCGCCCGCATGCAGGCATCCGGAGGCAGGCCATGTCCGGGGACGGCACGTGTCGGGCGTGGGCTGCCCCTGCAGACCGTCCGGGACGGAGACAACGCTCGACAGGGAGGTGCGCCATGAATGGCGTGGACACGAGGCAACCATCGCCGCTGACCGCTACACCACAACGTTTCGACATTGCGATCCTCGGCTCGCGTCTCGCCGGCACGATGCTCGCCGCGATTCTCGCACGGCACGGCCTGCGGGTCGTCATCGCGGACCACGAGGGGCAGCCCCGCTATGCCACCGGCGAGGCGAGCATTCCCTACACATCGCTGATCTTCGAGCTTATTGCCGACCGCTACGGTGTTCCGGAGATACGCAACATCGCACGCGCCCGCGACGTTTTCGGCACGATCGCCCCGACATCGGGCGTGAAGAAAAACCTGGGCTTTCTCTATCACCGCGACGGCGAGAGTCACGACCCCCGTGAGGCGTTGCAGTTTAACGTCCCGTCGGAGCATGGCGAGACCCACCTCTTCCGGCAGGATATCGACGCTTACATGCTGCGTACGGCAGTGCGGTACGGCGCCGTCCTGCGCTCGCGGCGGGCCGATGGCGATATCGATATCGGTTCGGAAGGGGTGAGCGTCGAGGGAGCTCACGGCGAGACGATTCGCGCGAACTACGTCGTGGACGTCAGCGGCCGGGACTCACCGGTGGCCAACCGCTTCGGGCTCCGACAGGAGGCCGAGGGGATGGAGACGCGATCCACCACGCTCGCTACCCATGCCATCGGCGTGAAGCGGTTCGACGACTGCGTGCCCCACAAACTGCCCGGGCGGTGGCACGAAGGGACGTTGCACCATGTCTTCGCGGACGGTTGGCTGGGGGTCGTGCCGTTCGGGAATCACGGAGGCTCGCTCAACCCCCTGTGCAGCGTGACACTGAACCTTCGAGGTGAAATCGACGGGGCCGACACGGGGGATGCCCAGCTGGAACGGCTGCTGCGGCGGTTTCCGTCGCTACGCGATCAGCTCGGGGACATGCGCCGGGTGCGGGAATGGGACGTGCAGCGCCCCGCCCAGTACCGGGCGATCGATACCGTCGGCTCACGCTATTGCCTGCTCGATGAGGCGGCTGCCGGCAACGATCTGCTGTTTTCCCGGAAACTCTCCAATACCGCGGAGCTCGTCCACGCGGTCGCACACCGGCTGCTCACGGCGGCGCCCCGCGGCGCCTATGACTCACCGGAGTTGCTGGCGTTCGACCGGGTGCAAACGGCGATCGCCGGGTTGAGCGATCGTATCGCCGCGAGCGCGTATACCGCTTTCCGGGATTTCGAGTTGTGGAACGCCTATGCCCGGGTGTGGCTGCTGGTGTCCATCGCCAGCACCATCACCACCAAGAAGGTCTATGACCGTTTCGTCCAGACCGGGGATGCCGGGGTGTTCGAGGCCGTCGACGGTGTTGCCGAGGACGGTTTCTGGATGCCTGTCTTCGACGGCTACAAGGAATTGTTGAACGGTGCCGTGACTGCCTGCCGCGATGTCGACGCCGGTACGTGTACCCCATCGGCGGCCGCGCGGCGGATATTCGACGCCCTCGCGGACGCGGACTACGTGCCGCCGATCTACGGATTCGCCGACCCGGAAGACCGGGTGTACCACCTCTCGGCGGCCAAGAAGCTCAAGACACTCTGGTGGGGCATGCGCGCTGCGCCAAAGGGGGCGCGGCGTCTCGTTTTCTACCGATCGTTCCGGAAGAAAAGCAGCGGCACTAACGGGGCCGCTACCGCCGGCGATTGACGCCGACATCCCGATAAGGAGGTGACGGACGACATGGATTTTCAGCTCAGCGACACTCACCGCGCGCTCTACCGGGACATCCTGACGTTCTGCGAGGAGGAGCTCCCCGGCAGCGACGAGGGCGAGCCTTTCTACTCGCGGGACCAGTGGCGCGCCTGCGGTCGCGCCGGGCTGCTCGGGCTGTCGGCACCCACGGAATTCGGTGGTGGAGGACACGGCGCTCTGGGGGCCGCGGTCGCCATGGAGGCGTTCGGTCGCGGTTGCAGCGACATGGGCCTGGTCTTCGGGGCAGCGGCGCATCTCTTCGCCTGCGTGATGCCCATCGTCGAATTCGCATCGCAGCCGGTGCGCGAGCGCGTCCTTCCCAAACTGTGCAGTGGTGAGTGGATCGGTGCCAATGCGATCACCGAGGAGCAGGCCGGCTCGGACGTCACCGCCCTGGCCACCCGGGTGACGGCAACCGGTGACGATGGCTACGCGCTCAGCGGCCACAAAAGCTTCGTGACCAACGGGCCCGTCGCGGATCTGCTGGTCACGTATGCCACCACCAATCCGAGCTTCGGTGCACTGGGCATCACCGGTTTCGTGGTGGAAACCGATCGTCCGGGCGTTCGCCGCAGCGCCCCGTTCGCGAAGATGGGGCTGCGCAACTGTCCCGCCGGCACGGTCGAGTTCGACGAATGCGTCGTGCCGGCATCCCATCGCATCGGTGATGAGGGGCAGGGGCGTGTCGTGTTTCAGCGTTCCATGGGCTGGGAGCGTGCCTGTCTGTTCGGTGCTTTCGTGGGACTGATGGACCGGCAGCTCGACCGCTGCATCGCGCATGCCGGCGAGCGCCGGCAGTTCGGGCAGCGTTTGAGTAGCTACCAGGCGGTCTCGCACCGCATTGCCAACATGAAGTTACGGCTCGAGGGGGCCCGGCTGCTGCTCTACCGCGCCTGCTGGGCCCTGGATCAAGGTGAGTCGGCTGAGCTTCCGGTGGCATTGGCGAAGCTCGCGGTCAGCGAGGCTGCGGTTCAGTCGGGTCTGGATGCGGTGCAGATTTTCGGTGGGTGGGGGTATCAGGAGGAGCCGGGCATCGAATCCATGTTGCGCGATGCCGTACCCACCGCCCTGTTCTCGGGGACATCCGAAATGCTCAGGGAAATCGTTGCACAGGAGCTTTCGCTATGAAACGTCTGCATGAACTCGTGGCCGAGCGTGCCGTGGTCGCTCCGGAGGCGACGGCGGTGGTGGCTTCCGATGGGGCCATGACATACCACGAGCTCGACCGCACCGCTGCCGCCCTGGCGGCCGGGCTGCAGGCCCGCGGAGTGCGGCCGGGCGACCGGGTGATGCTATGGGCGGAAAAGGGTGCCATGGTGGTGGCTGCCATGCAGGGTGCCCTGCGCGCCGGCGCCGTGTACGTGCCGGTGGACCCGCTCAGCCCTGTCAGTCGTGCCGCCACGATCGCCGGGGATTGCGAACCGGTCGCGGTCTTCACCACCAGCGATCGGGTGGCGGAGCTGGAGGCGGCGGGACTCGATGACCGGCTCATCGTGGTGGTCGATGACAGGGATCATCCTGCCGCGTGGACGGAGCTGGTCCGCAGTGCCGGTGCGCCCCAGCTCGTGACGCGCGCGCTCGATGACATGGCCTATATCCTGTACACCTCCGGCTCTACGGGAACGCCGAAAGGTGTTTGCATCAGCCACGCCAACGCCATGGCGTTCGTGGACTGGGCTGTCGGCGAGCTCGGTATCGGTCCCGGGGACCGGCTGTCCAACCACGCGCCGCTACACTTCGATCTCTCCGTGCTGGATCTCTACGGGAGCTTCGCCGGTGGTGCGAGCGTACACCTGGTTCCGGAAGGAACGTCGTTCTCACCGGCCGCGCTGGTGGATTTCCTCGCTGATCACGCCATCACCGTCTGGTATTCCGTGCCGTCCGCTCTGATCCTCATGGAGGAGCAGGGCGGCATGCTGGAGCGCTCGCTGCCGAGCCTGCGTGCCGTGCTCTTCGCCGGCGAGCCTTTCCCCATCAAGCATGTCCGGCGGTTGCGGGATACCTGGCCGGACGTGCGTCTGCTCAATCTTTACGGTCCCACCGAAACCAATGTGTGCACCTTCCACGAGGTGACCACGATAGAGCCCGACCGCAGCGTTCCCGTGCCCATCGGGCGTGCGTGTTCCGGCAACCGGGTGTGGGCGTGCCGCGACGACGGCAGCGAGTGCGGTGTCGACGAGGAAGGGGAGCTCATGGTCGAGGGGCCTACGGTCATGCTCGGCTACTACGGCCGCGCTCCCCACGGGGACGGTCCGTACGCCACCGGCGACCTCGTGCGGCCGCTGCCGGAAGGCGGTTTTCAGTACGTCGGCCGCCGCGACGACATGCTCAAGATTCGCGGCTACCGGATAGAGCGTGGGGAGGTCGAAGCCACGCTACTGGCACATCCGGGCATTTCCGAGGCGGCCGTCATCGCTCTGGGTAGCGGTGTCGACAGCGAGCTTCGTGCCTTCATCGTACCCGCGGTCGATCAGCCGCCTTCGATCCTGGAAGTCAAACGCCACTGCGCGGAACGGCTGCCGCGCTACATGATCGTCGATCGTATCCACCTGCTCGGCGAGCTGCCGCGAAACAGCAATGGCAAGGTGGACCGGTTCGCGCTGGCCGATTCGCTCGTCGACGTCTCGCAGGCACGTGTCGCGACGGGGTAAACGTGGCCATGACTGTGAATGGTTCTGTCAGTCGCGCGATGCGCTATGCGGAGGAACCGGGTGTGTGGCTGCCACATCGCCCGGTCGCCTCGCGGACGCCCGGGGTGCGGTTGTTCGCCTTCCCCTATGCGGGTGCCGGTGCCTCCGCTCTCCACCACTGGTTGGCGCCGCTGCACGATTACGCGGAAGTCTGCGCCGTGCAGCTGCCCGGGCGCGAAGAGCGGCGTGCCGAGCCAGCGCAGCGGCAGGCGAATGTACTGGTTCGTCAGCTCGCCGAGGTAATCGCTCCGTTGATGGACGATACCCCGGCCATATTCTTCGGCCACAGCATGGGCGCAATGCTCGCCTACGAGCTTGCCGTCGTGCTGGAGCGGGAAGGGGGGCCCGCCCCGGTCCATCTCGTGCTGTCCTCGCTGACGCCGCCGCACGCGCCGCGCCGGACGCCGAACATTCACCGCATGTCGCGGGATCGAGCGCTGGAGGCGCTGCAGCAGATGGGGGGCACGCCGGCGGAATTCCTGAGCGACCCGGATTTGATGGATCTGATGCTGCCCGTCGTTCAGGCCGACATCGAGCTACTGCTCTCCGCGCGCGGCAACACCGGCGGCGGTGTCGTCGACGTACCGATAACGGCGCTTACCGGCACCGCGGACTTCCTCGCTCCGGTGAACGAAGTGCGGGAATGGCGCCGTTACTCGGCCAGCGGGTTCCGGTTGCGGGTCTACGACGGCGGTCATTTCCACCTGATCGACCATCGCAGTGACGTAATGGCCCTGCTGGAGGGCATTGTCCGCGAGCGATGAATCGATCGCGCGGCAAACACGGGTATGGGTGCAATGGCATGTATGAGCGGAGGTGTGGCATGAAAGCCGGCCTGGATCGAGCGTTGGAACGTCACGGGCTTACTTTCGCGGAGCTTCAGCGACCGGCCGGGCTCGTGCAAGTCGACGCCCGCTTCCGCGCCTACCTCGACGAGCACGCGCCGGGGCTGGGGCAGCGGTTGTCGGACTACCGCGCGGGGGCGTCGCTGACGGCGATCGAGGTGAGCGAGCTGCTGCTGGCGCTGGGCCCGGAGCTGGAGGCGTTCATCGCCGAGCTGTTCGGCATCGAGGCGG